>DASZXE010000298.1:0-1942 GCA_035546475.1 Kofleriaceae bacterium | reverse complement strand
GCGCCGGCGGAGCGCGGTCGGTCGGCGCGGCGCTCCGTGCTTCGCGGGCCGGTCGGCGCGGCGCTCCGTGCTTCGCGCGCCGGTCGGCGCGGGCGTTCGTTGCTTCGCGCGCCGGTCGGCGCGGGCGTTCGTTGCTTCGCGCGCCAGCCGGCGCGGCGCTCGTCGCTTCGCGGGCCGATCGGCGCGGCGCTCCTGATCGGCGCCGGCGGTCAGCGCGGCGCGGTGGCGTAGGAGCGGGCAGGGAAGGGGTCGGCGGCGTCGCGGCGGCGCAGCTCGGTCGGCGTCCAGACGGCGCCGCGCTCCGCGAAGACGGCGAGGCCGATGACGCCGACGTTGCTGTCGCCCGCGGTCTGCGCCGCGTACGACGACGCCACCCGGCCGAAGCGGAACGCCGCGACCTCGTCGTCGCTCTGGCGGAAACCGTCGATCACGAGCTGACCCCCGGGATCGACGAGGTAGCCGCGCCGGTCCGGCGAGGCCGGCTTGCCGTCGATGACGTCGAGGCCGTCGACGGACGCGACGATCTCGAAGCGCGCGCGGCTGCCGTTGCGCACCACGATCCGGTACCGCTCGCCATCGGTGCCGGCGACGAGCGGCTGGCCGCCCGCCCACACGCCGGGCAGCGTGCGGCCGTCGTCGTCGACGAGCGAGATGCCGATCGAGCCGTCGCCCGCCCGCGCCTCGAGCGGCGCCATCGCGCCGCCGTAGTACGCGGCCTGCGCGGCGACGCCGGTCTCGTCGTTGTAGCGCAACGTGACCTCGGCCCACGGATCGTCGCTCGCGCGGGTGAACGGCACGCTCGTGATCGGCGAGTAGGTGTCCTCGCCCCAGCTCGTGCCGAGGCCCGGCCGCTCGTCGGGCCGCGGCGCCGGCTCGGGCGTCGGCAGCGCGATCGAGTCGCCTCCGCCCGACGGGCCCCAGGTGCCGGCCGACGCGCTAATGGAGGCCGGCGGAGGCGAGGGCGGGGGTGTGGCCGGCGCGCCGCCGTTCCAGGTCGAGCCGCCGCCGTTCCACGTCGAGCCGCGGCTCGGGGCCGCGCCCGGCGCGCCGCTCCAGTCGGCCGGCGCACCGCGCGTGGGATAGCCGGTGGCGACCGGCGCGGCGGGCTTCATCATGCCGCCGCCACACGACGCGGCGAGGATCGCGAGCAACGTGGCGGTGGACGGGGCGGGCAGTCGGCGGATCGCGGGCATGACGCTCCTGGTCCGCCGCGCGCGCGACAGACGGTGGTGGCGTTCGCCGGCCGCGGCCACGCGGTCCGGCGTCGCGCCGTTCACCCGATCAACGCCGCCCGGCGCCCGCGCTTACACCGGTGAAGCTCGCCGCTCGCGCCGGCCGAGCCGCTGCGAGCGGAGTTCGCCCCGCCGCGTGCGGATCACGAGAACGGCCAGATCGTCCACATGTAGTAGGTGCCGGCGAGCGCGACGCCGGTGAGGGCCCACGCGGCGGCGAGGCCGAGCACGGTGGGCGGCAGCGGCCGCCGCCAGAGGCGCAGGCCGAGGGCCGCCACCGAGGCGCCGACGACCGCGCCGCCGAGCCCCCACAGCAGGCCGCCCAGGTAGTTGATCGGCACGCGCGGCGTCGGGCCGGACGTCCAGGTCCACCGCGCGAGGTACGGATCGTAGGTGAGGCGGTGCCAGCCGCCCCAGTCGCAGAGGGCGTAGGCGAGGGTCCAGCCGACGACCGCCGCGCAGGCGATCGCCTGCACGCTCTGCCAGCGCGGGCGAGCGGGTGCGTTCACGGCGCGGCCTCCACCCGTCCACCGTGACACGCCGCGCAGCGGTGGCCGGTCATCTGGCAGGCGAGCGCGCCGTCGTGGCACGGCGCGCAGCGGGCCTTGGCCGGCGGCGGCATCGGCGCGTCGTCGAGGCGCGCGCCGGCGCCGGATGGCGCGCCGGCGGCGGCGGGGAGGTCGTGGCAGGCCGTGCACGCGAGCGGCGCG
>DASZXE010000297.1:0-1515 GCA_035546475.1 Kofleriaceae bacterium | reverse complement strand
AGCGCGCGTTCCTCGAGCAGGCCGCCGCCGGCCTCGGGCCCGACCGCGACCTGCGCAAGTGACGCGCGCGCCGCGACGCTGCGCCACCGGCAGACTCGGGGAGCGGTCAGGCGCGGCGCGGGCGGCGGGCGCGCGCGGCCTCGGCGGCCGGGCGGATCGCGCAGCCCTCGAGGTGATCGTCGACGAGGCCCATCGCCTGCATGAAGGCGTAGACGGTGGTCGGCCCGACGAAGCGCCAGCCGCGCCGCTTGAGCTCCTTCGACAGCGCGATCGAGGCCGGCGTGGTCGGCATCGCGCGCACCGCCGCCCAGGTCAGCGACGACGGCCGCGCGTCGGCGGCCGGCTCGAACTGCCAGACGAAGCGGGCGAGCGAGCCGTGCTCGCCGATGAGGTCGAGCGCGCGGCCGGCGTTGTGGATCGCCGCCTCGATCTTGCCGCAGTGGCGGACGATGCCCGGATCGGCGAGCAGCCGGCGGACGTCGCGGGCGCCGAACCGCGCGACCGCGGCCGGATCGAAGCCGGCGAACGCCGCGCGGAAGTTGTCGCGCTTGCGCAGGATCGTCAGCCACGAGAGGCCGGCCTGGAACCCTTCGAGGCAGAGCTTCTCGAAGAGGCGGCGGTCGTCGCGCACCGGGAAGCCCCACTCGCGATCGTGGTAGGCGACGTAGTCGGGCGTGCTGACGCCCCACGCGCAGCGCGGCCGGCCGTCGGGGCCGGGCGCGAGGCCGTCGATGGAGGTGGTGGCCATGTCAGCGCGCCGCCGTGGCGATGAACGTCCCTCGCACGCGCGCATCATAAGGCCGCGTCGGCAGCGTCGGTGGCCGAGGACGCGAGTGATCGCGGCGGCTTCGCCGAAGCGGTCGCGAGATGCTCAGACCCGGGGTGTAAGGTCGATCCCGATCCCGATGTTGCGCGTCGTCGAGAGCCATCGCTTCGAGGAGCTCGGTCAGGGCCTGGCCCAGGCGCTGCGCGAGCTCGCCGATCCGTTCGCCCCGCCGCAGGTCGCGATCCCGGGGCGCGTGGTCGGGCGCTGGCTGCAGTACGCGATCGCGCGCGACAACCAGATCGCCTGCGGCTACGAGGCGGAGTTCATCGACGCGGTGATCGGCCGCGCGCTGACGGCCGATGTCGCGCTCGGGCCCCTCGACAAGCCGCGGCTCGAGGCGGTGATCGCGAGCGCGCTGGCCGACGACGCGCTGCTCGCGCGGCCGGAGATGGCGGAGCCGCGCGCGTACCTCGACGCCGACCGGGCCGAGGGCCGCGGGCCGCGCCGCGTGCAGCTCGCGGCGCAGCTCGCCGAGCGGCTGTGGGAGTACGCGCTCACGCGGCCCGACTGGCTCGAGGCGTGGGAGTCGGGAGGCGACGTCCCGGCGTCCGAGGAGCTCGAGCCGGGGCTCGCCGCGTGGCAGGCGGGGCTGTGGCGCGCGGTCGAGGAGCGGCTCGACGCGCCGTCGGCGGACGGCCGGCGCTGGGTGCCGACGCCGCGGCTGGCGATGGTGCGGCGGCGGCGCGGCC
>DASZXE010000296.1:0-8271 GCA_035546475.1 Kofleriaceae bacterium | reverse complement strand
AGGCCCGCGCGCTGCTAGGCGCGGTCAACCCGCTCGCGCGCGCCGAGGAGGAGCTGTGCGTCCACCTCCTCGATCGCCAGCTCATGACCCGCGAGCGCCGCGACGTCAACGATCCGCTCGAGCTCATCATCGCCGACGTCTGCGCCTGCCCCGAGCTCCTCGCCCTCGTCCCGCCGCTCGACCAGGCGGCGGTCGCCGACCCCGATCAGGGCGTCGTCGCCGACGTCGCCGCGCTCGATCCTCTCCGCGCCGCCGCCGCCATCCTCGCCCGCGACGGCGCCGACGTGCCGCCGCTGGCGAAGGTGCGTCAGCAGCTCGTCGCCGCCCGCCGCGACGACCTCCTCGCCGGCCTCGCCCCGGTCCTCACCGCCGACGAGCGCACCTGGCTCGCCGACGCCCGCTCGACGCGCGCGGCCCGCATCCGCGCGAAGAGCGAGCAGGTCGGCGGCGCCGACGCCATCGCCGCCTACCACCTGCTCACCGACGCGACCACCAGCTCTGCCGAGCTCGCCCTCGTCGAGGCCTGGCTCTCGCAACGCTAGTCGTCGATCCATGCGCTGCCCGCCCTGCGTGATACGCTGGGCGCCATGAGCCTGGTCGGACAGATCGCAGAGCTGCAGAACTACGACTCCTACAAGGCGCTGGCGTGGGAGGGCTCGTTCGAGGAGTACCTGGAGGTCGTCCGCAAGCGGCCGCAGGTCACCCGCAACGCCTACCAGCGCCTCTACGACATGGTGCTGTCGTACGGCGTCGAGGAGTACATCGACAACAAGAAGAAGCTCCTCCGCTACAAGTTCTTCCGCGACGACACCCACGGCGGCAAGGACGCCGTCTACGGCCTCGACGTGCCGCTCATGCGGCTGATGAACGTCCTCAAGAGCGCCGCCCAGGGCTACGGCACCGAGCGCCGCATCATCCTCCTGCACGGCCCGGTCGGCTCGGCGAAGTCGACGATCGTCCGCCTGCTCAAGCGCGGCGTCGAGGACTACTCGCGCTCGCCCGAGGGCGCGCTCTACACCTACTACTGGCAGCTCCCCGGCCCGCTCGCCGACCTCGCCGGCGGCTCCGACACCTTCCACTGCCCGATGCACGACGAGCCGCTGCGGCTCATCCCGCACGAGTGGCGCGCCGAGACGATCAAGCGGCTCGGCCTCGGCAACGGCGACTTCAAGGTCCGCATCGACGGCGAGGTCAACCCGGCCTGCCGGCTGATCTTCAAGGAGCTGATGCGCCACCACCAGGGCGACTTCAGCAAGGTCATGTCGCACGTGCGCGTCCGCCGCGTCGTCCTCTCCGAGCAGGACCGCATCGGCATCGGCACCTTCCAGCCCAAGGACGAGAAGAACCAGGACTCGACCGAGCTGACCGGCGACATCAACTACCGCAAGATCGCCGTGTTCGGCGCCGACTCCGATCCGCGCGCCTTCAACTTCGACGGCGAGTTCAACGTCGCCAACCGCGGCCTCATCGAGTTCGTCGAGATCCTCAAGCTCGACGTCGCCTTCCTCTACGACCTCCTCGGCGCGACGCAGGAGAAGCGCATCAAGCCGAAGAAGTTCGCGCAGACCGACATCGACGAGGTCATCATCGGCCACACCAACGAGGCCGAGTACAAGAAGCTGCTCTCCAACGAGTTCATGGAGGCGCTCCGCGACCGCACCGTCAAGGTCGACATCCCGTACATCACCCGCGTGTCCGAGGAGGTGAAGATCTACTCCAAGGACTACACGTCCGACCGCGTCGGCAAGCACGTCGCGCCGCACACGCTGCACGTCGCCGCGCTGTGGGCGGTGCTCACCCGCCTCGAGGACCCGAAGAAGGGCAACCTGTCGCCCCTGCAGAAGGCGAAGCTTTACGACGGCAAGACGCTGCCCGGCTTCACGCAGGACAACATCAAGGAGCTCCGCAAGGAGGCCGCGCGCGAGGGCATGGACGGCATCTCGCCGCGCTACATCCAGGACAAGATCTCGAACGCGCTCGTCAGCGAGAAGGGCGACGGCGCGGTCAACCCGTTCATGGTGCTGAACGAGCTGGAGAGCGGCCTCCGCCACCACTCGCTGATCTCGTCGGACGACCAGCGCAAGCGGTACGGCGAGCTCCTGCAGGTCGTGAAGCAGGAGTACGACGACATCGTCAAGAACGAGGTCCAGCGGGCGATCTCCGCCGACGAGGACCTGATCCAGAAGCTGTGCGCCAACTACATCGACAACGTGAAGGCGTACACGCAGAAGGAGAAGGTCAAGAACCCGTACACCGGCCAGGACGAGGAGCCCGACGAGCGGCTGATGCGCTCGATCGAGGACAAGATCGACATCCCCGAGTCGCGCAAGGACGACTTCCGCCGCGAGATCATGAACTACATCGGCGCGCTGGCGATCGAGGGCCGCACGTTCGACTACAAGACCAACGAGCGGCTGCACAAGGCGCTCGAGGCGAAGCTGTTCGAGGACCAGAAGGACTCGATCAAGCTCACGTCGCTGGTGTCGAACGTCGTCGACCGCGACACCCAGGCGAAGATCGATGTCGTGAAGCAGCGCCTCATCAAGAACTTCGGCTATGACGAGGTGTCGGCGACTGACGTGCTCAACTACGTCGCATCGATCTTCGCGCGCGGCGACGTGAAGAACTGACCGGCATCGAGGACCATGGACCCGCGCGGCAAGGCCCCCGTCTCGATCGAGCTCAACCCGACGCTCGCGGAGCTCCTGGTCCGCATCTGCGTCGACGAGGGCACCGACGACTACGCGGGCGTGCTGTCGAAGGCGCTCGGCATGTACGACCTCGCCCGCCGGGCCCGCCGGCAGGGCGAGCGGCTCTGCTTCGTCAACGCGCGCGGCGAGGCCGCCGAGGTGGTGATCTAGTGGTCGCGGTCCAGCCGATGCTTGCGCCGAAGGGTCCCGGATGGCGGTCTCGGGGGAGCGGTCCCGGCTCCCCGACGATGTCGGCCTCCGGCTGTGTCGCTGGTTTTTTTGCGGAAGGTCCGCCTGAGCGTCAGAGCACCAGATCACCTCGACTCTTCGTAGAAGCAAGGCGGAGGGTCTGCTGATGTCTCAAAGAATCGATCTCGACCATGGGCGGTTTCGCCAGATCATCCGCGGGAAGATCAAGCAGAACCTCCGCAAGTACATCTCGCAAGGCGAGATGATCGCGCGCAAGGGCAAGGACACCGTCTCGATCCCGCTGCCGCAGGTCGACCTGCCGCGCTTCAAGTGGGGCGACAAGCAGGGCGGCGGCGTCGGCCAGGGTGACGGCGAGGTCGGCGAGTCGCTCGGCGGCCAGGGCCAGGGGAAGCCGGGCGCCGGCGAGGCGGGCGACCGCCCCGGCGAGCACATGGCCGAGCTCGAGGTCTCGCTCGCCGAGCTGGCCGAGATCATGGGCGAGGAGCTCGCGCTGCCGCGCATCGAGCCGAAGGGCACCGAGAAGATCGTCGCCTACAAGGACAAGTACTCGGGCATCCGGTCGACCGGCCCCGAGTCGCTGCGTCACTTCCGCCGCACGTTCAAGCAGGCGCTGCGCCGGCAGATCGCGATGGGCAGCTACGACAAGGGCGATCCGGTCATCGTCCCGATCCGCGACGACCGGCGCTACCGGAGCTGGCGCCGCGAGCCGCTGCCGCAGTCGAACGCCGTCATCATCTACATGATGGACGTCTCCGGCTCGATGGGCGACGAGCAGAAGGAGATCGTCCGCATCGAGTCGTTCTGGATCGATACCTGGCTGCGCTCGCAGTACCACGGCATCGAGAGCCGCTACATCATCCACGACGCGATGGCGAAGGAGGTCGACCGCGACACCTTCTTCCGCACGCGCGAGTCGGGCGGCACGATGATCAGCTCCGCGTACAAGCTGTGCGCGAAGATCATCGAGGACGACTACCCGCCGTCGGCGTGGAACATCTATCCGTTCCACTTCTCCGACGGCGACAACTGGTCGATCGACGACACCCACACCTGCGTCGAGCTGCTGAAGCAGCAGATCCTGCCGGCGGTGAACCTGTTCGCCTATGGCCAGGTCGAGAGTCCGTACGGATCGGGTCAGTTCGTGAAGGACGTCCGCGAGCACTTCGCCGAGGACGTCCGGGTGGTCACGTCGGAGATCAAGTCGAAGGACGCCATCATGGACTCCATCAAGGAGTTCCTCGGAAAGGGTCGCTGATGGCGAGCAAGGGACTGCCGGTCCACCTCCGCGAGCTGCAGGGTGACATCGAGGGCCACGCGCGCGCGTTCGGGCTCGACTTCTTCCCGATCCTCTACGAGGTGCTCGACTACAAGACGATGAACGAGGTGGCCGCGTACGGCGGCTTCCCGACGAGGTACCCGCACTGGCGCTTCGGCATGGACTACGAGCAGCTCGCCAAGGGCTACGAGTGGGGCCTGCAGAAGATCTACGAGATGGTGATCAACACCAATCCGGCCTACGCGTACCTGCTCGAGGGCAACTCCCTCGTCGACCAGAAGACGGTGATGGCGCACGTCTGCGCCCACGTCGACTTCTTCAAGCACAACTACTACTTCTCGAAGACCAACCGGAAGATGATCGACGGGATGGCGAACCACGCCGCCCGCGTGCGGCGGCACATGGCGCGCCACGGCCAGGACACCGTCGAGGACTTCATCGACGTCTGCCTGTCGCTCGAGAACCTGATCGATCCGATGTCGCCGTACATCGCGCGCACCCCGGCGCCCGGCACCGAGGAGGACAAGGGCGACGGCGACGACGACGTGCCGCGCATGCGCGCCAAGCAGTACATGGAGCGGTTCATCAACCCGCCCGAGTACCTCGACGCCCAGCGCAAGAAGAAGGAAGAGGAGAAGAAGCAGAAGAAGCGCTTCCCGGAGCACCCGGCGCGCGACGTGCTGCTGTTCCTCATCCAGCATGCGCCGCTGGCGTCATGGCAGCGCGACGTGCTCGAGATCGTCCGCGACGAGGCCTACTACTTCGCGCCGCAGGCGATGACGAAGATCATGAACGAGGGCTGGGCCACGTACTGGCACTCGAAGATCATGACGGAGAAGGCGGCGTCGGCGGCGGAGATCATCGACTACGCGGACGCGTGCGCGGGCGTGCTGGCGACGGCGCCGGGGCGGCTGAACCCGTACAAGCTCGGCGTCGAGCTGTTCCGCCACATCGAGATGCGGTGGAACAAGGGGCAGTTCGGCAAGGACTGGGACGAGTGCGACTCGCTGGACGTCAAGCGCGACTGGGACCGCCGGCTGGGGCTCGGGCGGAAGAAGATCTTCGAGGTGCGGCGGCTGCACAACGACATCACGTTCCTCGACGAGTTCTTCACGATGGAGTTCTGCATCGAGCAGAAGTTCTACTCGTTCGGGTGGAACGAGCGCGGGTCGAGCTGGGAGATCCAGTCGCGCGAGTTCAAGAAGGTGAAGGACCAGCTCCTGAAGATGCTGACCAACCGGGGCCAGCCGCACATCCACGTGATCGACGGGAACTTCGAGAACCGGGCGGAGCTGCTCCTGCGGCACACGCACGACGGCGCCGACCTCGACCTGGGGCAGGCGAAGGACACGCTGCGCAACCTGGCGAAGGTGTGGACGCGGCCGGTGAACCTGCTGACGCGGGTCGAGGGCAAGGGCAAGCTGATCCGCTGCGACGACGGCACGATCACGGAGAAGGCCGCCGAGTACGCGAGCGGCGCGTGAGGCCGCGGAGGACGCGACGCGGGCGTGCCGCCATCGTGGCCGTCGGCGCGCTGGCGGCGGCGGGGGTCGTCGGCTGCGGCAAGACGCCCGCGCCGAGGCCGTCGGCGAGCGGATCGTTCGACTCCGGCGTGGCCGGCGCCTCGCCTGCGCGCGGAACGACCGGTGCGGGTGGCGGGGCAGGTGGTGGCGCGAGCGATGCCTGGTCGGGCGGTCACGCCGAGGGGAGCGCGGGCGCGGGCGCGGGCGGCGCCGGAGGGCCGGCCGGCTGCACGCTCGACGCCTTGCCGTGGCGGTTCCCGGCGGTGCCGCGCGTGATCGCGTTCGGCGACGTCCACGGCGACCTCGGCGCGGTGCGCCGGGCGATGAAGCTGGCCAAGGTCCTCGACGACGCCGACCACTGGAGCGGCGGCACGACGTGGGTCGTGCAGACCGGCGACGTCCTCGACCGCGGCGACGACGAGCAGGCGATCATCGACCTGTTCGAGCGGCTCGAGGGCGAGGCGCGCGCCGCCGGTGGGCGCTTCGTCTGGCTGCTCGGCAACCACGAGCTGATGAACCCGGCCGGCGACATGCGCTACACGACGCGCGGCGGCTTCCACGACTTCGAGGACGTGCCCGGCCTGCCGCTCGATCGGTTCGCGAACGTGCCGGAGGCGGCGCGCGCGCGAGTCGCGGCGCTCGCGCCGGGCGGGCCGTACGCGAAGATCCTGTCGGGGCAGACCGTGGTCGCCGTCGTCGGCGACACCGCGTTCGTCCACGGCGGCCTCGTCCCCGGCGTCGCCGCCGAGCTCGACGCCGACCAGCGCGCGACCCGCTGCTGGCTCGCGGGCCAGGGACCGCCGCCCGACATCCTCGATCGCCAGGACGGCCCGGTCTGGGATCGCAGCGAGGCCGGCGACGACGTCGACTGCGCGCGGCTCGACACCGCGCTCGCGGAGCTCGGCGTGAACCGGCTGGTCGTCGGCCACACGGTGCAGGCCGCCGGCATCACCTCTGCCTGCGACGACAGGGTCTGGCGCATCGACGTCGGCCTCTCCCGCTACTACGGCGGCCCGACCCAGGTCCTCGAGATCACCTCCGCCGGCGCCCACGTCCTCCGCTGACGCCGCGCCGCGGCCGGGTGCGGTACCAACGGGCATGGAGCGCGAACGCATTGGCGAGGTGACGGTGCCGTCGGGCACGTTGCACATCCTCGATCCCGGGCACATCGGGATGTTCGAGCGCGAGGAGCTCGAGGAGGTCCCGGCGATCTCGATCGACGACCTGCCGCGCGACCGCGCGCTGGCGGTGTGGGGCGAGGGCGCGGGGGACGGGCCGCGCTACCAGGCGATCGTGATCGAGGTGAACGACGCGCCGGTCGTGTCGACCGAGGAGGTCGGCGTCGCGATCGTCGACTTCGCGCGGCTCCTGCTCGCCGACGAGAGCAACGCCGACAAGTGGATCCACTCGGAGGCGATCGACGGCAAGGCGGACTTCCTGTTCTGGGGGCGCGACGCGGCGGCGCTGGCGGCGGCGATCGACGCGCCGGCGGCGGGCGACGGCGAGTACGGCTGGCGCGACCTGGCCGTCGACGAGGCGGTGCGGCGGGGGACCGAGGCGGAGGCGAAGCAGGAGGAGCACGGGTGGAAGCTCGCGACCGACTTCCGCCCGCACTCGCACCACTGGCAGGCGCTCGAGCTCGCGCGCGCGGCGGCGAGCCAGGCGGCGACGATCGATGTCGAGGACCTGCGGGTCTGCCTGTTCTTCACCGGCGGCGACGGCGAGCTGCCGGTGCTGGTCGACGTGGCGGCGGACGGCTCGCCGGCACGGATCCGGATCGTGCTCGAGGCGACCGAGGACGGCGCGGAGGACGACGGGGACGACGACGGAGAGGATGACGGGGACGACGACGCGGAGGACGGCGCGGAGGACGCCTGACCGCCGGGGCGCGCGGTCGAGGCGTACGAGCGATCAGGCGAGCAACGCGTCGAGGAGGGCGGAGGCGCGGGCGGGGGTGCCGGCGAGGCCGGAGCCGCAGGCGGTGATGGCGGCGTGGCGGCCGTCGTCGACGATGGTGATGACGCAGCCGCCGAGCGGATCGTCGGGGCGGGCGAGGCGCGAGGGGGACGAGACGGCGAGCAGGTGCGGCGCCGGCACGTCGACGGCGATGCGCGACAGCAGCGCGCGCCCGCCGATGACGTCGGCGAGGCGCTCGAGGAAGGCGGGCCGGCGGGCGCCGATGCCCTGGCGCTTCCAGGCGAGCGGCACCGGGACGGCGCGCGCGCCGGCGAGCAGCCGCGAGACGAGGCCGTGGCCGGCCGCCTCGCGCGCGATGACGCCGCGCAGGCGCCGCTCGAAGGCGGCCAGCGGCTCGGGCGCACCGTCCGGAAAGCGGACACTCGTCGTGGCCGAGACGATGCGGCGGCGCAGGCGCAGCGGATCGTCGTGGGCGCCGCGCGCGACCGGGATCTGGATCGTCGGCGAGAAGCGCGCGTCGCGGCGGCCGGCCTCGCGGTGGAGGATCGCGCCGAGCCGGTGCGCGAGCGGGATCACCCGCGGCGTCGGGCAGGGCAGGGGCCGCCACGCGACGGCGAGCGGCACCGCGCCGGCGACGGGGGCGAGCGGGGGCAGC
>DASZXE010000295.1:0-6047 GCA_035546475.1 Kofleriaceae bacterium | reverse complement strand
TACAACCTGGCCCGCTGGGAGGCCCTGGCGAACTGAAGCCGGGGCGGCGGGCCAGCCGCACTGGCCCCGGGGGCGAGCGGCGACGCGCGGTCGGCGGGCAGATGAGCCTCGGCTCACCCGAAATTTTCACGAACTCTCAGTCGACCGGCGTCGTGCGCGTGCGGCGGCGCGGCGGCGGGCCGTCGCCGTCGCGGTCGTGCCCGTGGCCGTGCCCGTGCGCGCCGCGCGCGTGCCGGTAGCGATCGAGGTACGAGTCTTTCACCCGCTCGGGATCGAGGCCGAGCATGCGCGCGTACTCGCCGAGGAAGCCGCGCACGTAGACCGGCGCCGGCAGCTTGAGGAAGTCGTCGGCCTCGAGCGCGGTCAGGTACGCCACGCCGATCTTCGACCGCTCGGCCAGCTCGCGCAGCTCGATCCCCTGCGCCTCGCGCATCCGCCGCAGGAGCGCGCCCGTGTACTCGGTGTCGGCGTCGATCGTCGGCATCGGCGGCCGCAGCGCCGCCGGCACCTCCGCCCGCTCGCCGCGGTGGGCGTCGCTGCCGCCCGGGCCGATCGGCAGCGCCTGCACCGGCATCGGCACGCCGTCGGGGAACAGCTCGGCGTCGTACTCCTTGCGCTTCGCCGCGTCCATGAGCGTCGTGTAGGCGAGGTCGAGCCGGCGGTGGACCGCCTCGAGGCCGGCCGGGTCGTAGAGGCCGGCCACCGCGATCGACTCCGCGCCATAGATGTCGCGGATGCGCCGGTTCGCCCGCCGGATGTCCTCGAACGACGCCGACGGCGCGACCTCGAGCAGGTCGTAGTGCGAGTCGGACGGCAGCACGTCGAGGTCGTCGTCCGGCGGCCGGACAGCCAGCAGGCCGCGGGTCACCTTCTCGATGCACTTCGCGATGCGCGCCTCCGGGTGCTCGACCAGCAGCGGCCGCCGCCGCCGCGTCGACGCCCACACCGCCTCGTCGTACTCGAGGTGGCCGAGGTACGCCATCGGCACGCCGAGCCGCCGCCGCGCCGCCGACGCGATCGCGCGGCCGAGCTCCATGTCGTGCTTGCTGCGGGCCGCGTTGATCACGAGCTGCGGCGCGAAGCCGACCACCGCCGCCCGCAGGTGATCGAGGAACGGATCGCCCTCCTCGACCGCGCGCAGGTAGAGATCGAGCGGACCGACGATGCCGCCGTCGCGCGTGCGCAACGACGCCGCGCCGTCGGCGATCTCGCCCAGCCCGAGCTGGCGCAGCCGGTGGAGGAACGCCGCCCGCACGAACCGGTGCATCAGCTCGACCGACGTCGGATCGGCGACCGCCGCGATGATGCTCACGTCGGCGCCGAGGAACAGCTCGAGCATGCCGGCGCCCATGCCGGAGCCGAGGTCGAGGACGATCCAGTCGCTCGGCAGCTCGCGCACCATCGCGAGCAGGTCCTGGATCTGCGCGAGGTCGATGTCGGCGATCCACGCCGGATCCGACGCGCCGGCGACGAGCCGCATGCCGGTGACCGGCGTCGCGACCGCGAGGTCGGCGAGCCCGTGGCCGCCGGCCGCCAGCGCCTCGGCGAGCGTGCGGGTCGGGCGCGGCACGCCGCAGAACAGGTGGAGGTTGGGCGTGCCCAGGGACACGTCCACGACCGTCACCTGCTTGCCGAGCGTGGCGAGGAAGATCCCCAGGTTCGCCGCGATCAGGCTCTTGCCCACACCGCCCTTGCCGCCGCCGACGGCCACCACTCGGGGCTGCGCTGCCATGACGCGGGCACCCTACCACGGCCTCCCGGCCGCCTGCTCCCGCGAGGCACGCGCGCGCGCGGACCGCTCGCCGGGGCGCAGGCGCACACCCCGTGGCGAGCCGCACGAGCTCCGTGAACGCGAAGCGGCTTCGGCTACCGCGTCGACGACATCAGCGCCGCGGGTGCGGCGACCTGCGTGGGGCGGGCACCGATGTCGGGCTCGGGCAGGATCACCGGCGCGCCGGTCTGCATCGCCGGCTGGCTGCCCTGCGCGAGCGCGGTTGCACAGGCGAGCGGCTCGGCACAGCTCTCGCTCTCGCCGCGCGGCCGGCCGAGGCGATCGAGCATCGAGACGAGCTGCTGGGCGAGGCCCGCGCCCTTCGGCAGGAAGTGACGCACGCCCAGGTTGCGCAGCGCGCGCAGGATCCAGTCCTCCTGCAGCGCCGACACCGCCACCACCGTCATCTTCTGGGTGAGGCCGGCCTCGTGGAGGACGCTGCACAGCTCGAGGCCGCTCATCCCCGGCAGCGACAGGTCGACGAACAGCACATCCGGCGGCGCGCGCCGCACCTGCCACAGCGCGGTCTCGCAGGTGGCCACCGCCCGCACGTGGGCGGCCGGGATGCGGGTGGCGGCGCACGCCTTCACCAGCTCGATGGCGTCGGGATCGTCGTCGACGATGAGCGCCGAGCGCGGCCCGCGCAACGACGTGCGGGTCAGGCCGTACAGCTCCCACAGCACCGACTCGATGCTGGGCCGCTCGGCCGGGTCCTTGTCGAGGCAGCGCCACACGATCGCGTCGAGCGCGGCCGGGACGTCGGGGACCAGGCTCGACAGCCGCGGGGGATCCGAGCTGAGCTGCTGCTGGAGGACGACGACGAAGTTGTCCGACGGGAACGGCGGCGACCCGCTCAGGACCTCGTGCGCGACGCCGCCGAAGCCGTAGATGTCGAGGAAGTGGGCCTGGCCCGGCTTGACGGTGCCCGCGACCGCCTCGGGAGCCATGTAGGTCGGTGTGCCCATCGGGGTCTGCTGCTCCGTCGACGGCACGTCGACCTCGGGCAGCGTGATGCCGAAGTCGACCAGCACGATGCGGCCGTTCGGGCACAGCATGATGTTGGCCGGCTTGATGTCGCGGTGGGCGAGGCCGGCGTCGTGGAGGGCGGCCAGCGACTCGGCGAGCGGGATGAGGATCGCGAGCGCCGGCACCAGCTCGAGCTTGCCGACCTTGCGCAGGTGCTCCTCGAGGTTGATGCCGAACAGCCGCTCCATCGCGAGGTACGGCACGCCGCGGTGGTTGCCGAGCGCGTAGACCGTCGGCAGACCCTGGTGGCGGACGGCGGCGGCCGCCTGCGCCTCCCAGCGGAGCAGCGCCTCGCCGCCGGACCACGCGGTCGTCTTGAGGGCGACGCGACGGCGGCAGAGCACGTCCTCGGCCTCGTAGACCACGCCCATCCCACCGCGGCCGAGGATGCCGCTGATGCGATACGCGCCGCCGATCAGCTCGCCGATCTCGAATGGACCGGTCTGCCCCACGGTGGCGATCTCGTCACACCCCTGGCCACCATTCCGGGTACGCGCGCTGGCCTCGGTGCTCATGGCGGCACAGGTAAGCAAGCGCCGTACCGCAGGGCGCCGTACCGGAGGGTGGCCCGCGTGAGGCCCGGGTGGGGTGGCGCGAGAGTTGCGTAGCATCGGGGCGATGGCGGTCGAGCGACATCGCGAGCATGGCGACCAGCCTCCCGCGTCGGAGCTGGAGCTGGACATCCTGCTGATCGAGGACGATCTCGACGCCGCCGAGCACATGCGGGCGCTCCTGGGCGCCACGTGGCGCGCCCGTGTCACGCTCGCCACCCGGGGCGAGGAGGCGCAGGAGATCATCGACGGCACCGGCCTCGCCGAGGGCGGGCCGCGGTTCGATCTCGTCGTGCTCGACCTCGGCCTGCCCGACATCGACGGCATCGAGCTCTGCCGGCGCGTGCGCCGCCAGCCGGCCTTGCGACGGGTGCCGATCCTGGTCGTGACCGCCTACAACGACGAGGAGCACATCGAGGCCGCGTTCGAGGCGGGCGCGACCGACTACCTGTCGAAGCCGGTGCGCGCGCGCGAGCTGGTGGCGCGCATCCGCTCGATGATGCGCGACCTGCGCGATCGCCAGCGGCTGACGACGGCGGCCGACCGCGCCCAGGCGATCACCGCCGAGCTCAAGCGCAACAACGAGGCGCTGCAGCGGCTGGCCACGGTCGATCCGCTGACGCAGCTCGCGAACCGCCGGCAGTTCAACGCCGGGCTGCACCGCGAGTGGCGGCGCGCGCAGCGCAACGGGACCAGCCTCGCGGTCGTGATCATCGACATCGATCACTTCCACGCCTACAACGAGGCGCACGGCCACCTGGCGGGCGACGAGTGCCTGATGCACGTCGCCGGCGCGCTGGTGTCGGTCGGGCAGCGGCCGAGCGACCAGGTCGCGCGCTGGGGCGGCGAGGAGTTCATCTACGTGCTGCCGGAGGTCGACGCGCCGGGTGCGCGGCGGGTCGGCGAGAAGGTGCGGGCGGCGGTCGAGGCGCTGGCGCTCCCGCACGGCACGTCGAGCGCGTCGCCGTTCGTGACGGTGAGCGTGGGGACGGCGGCGGTGCGGCCGCGGCCGGGGTTGTTTGCCGAGCAGCTCCTCGAGGCGGCCGACGAGGCGCTGTTCGAGGCGAAGCGGCTCGGGCGCAACCGGGTGAGCGAGGGGACCGTCGACGAGCCGGTGCAGGTGGTCGAGGTCGACCCGCTGATCGCGGGGCGCATCCCGAAGTTCCTCGCCAACCGGCGCGACGACGTGCGCGCGCTGGTCGAGGCGGCGCAGAGCGGCGCGACCGAGGTCGCGTACCGGATCGGCCACAACCTGAAGGGGATCGGGTCGAGCTACGGGTTCGATCCGATCAGCGAGATCGGCCGGCGGGTCGAGGCGGCGAGCCGGGCGAACGAGCTGGAGGGGCTGCGGCGGGCGGCGCTCGACCTGGCGACGTACCTCGATCAGGTGCGGGTCGTGCGGCGCGGCGTGGAGGAGCTGCCGGACCTCGACACCCAGCGGATCGCGAAGGGCTCGTCGCCCGCGCACGACTAGCGCGAGCGCGCGGGGGCTTCAGGCGGCGGCGACGCGAGGGCGGCGGCGACGTCCGCGACCTCGTCGTCCGCGATCGTGCGGACGTCGAGCCAGACCCGGCCGTCCTCGAGGCGCGCGATGACGGGCACCGGCGCGGCGCGCAGCGCGGCCTCGAGCGCGGTGGCGCCGGGGCCGCCGGGGCCGCCGGTGAGCGTGACGGCGAACGACGGCAGCGAGGCCAGCGGCAGGGCACCGCCGCCGACCGCCGAGACGCAGGGGGCGACGGCGATCGTCACCCCCGCGGGCGCGCGCAGGCGGGACGCGAGCGCGTCCGCGCGGGCGCGGAGCGACGTCGCGTCGGCGGCGAGCCGCGCGATCACCGGGACGTCGCGCGCGCGGCCGTCGCGGTAGAGGGCGAGGGTGGCGGTCAGCGCGGCGAGCGTCAGCTTGTCGGGGC
Organism: Kofleriaceae bacterium; assembly: GCA_035546475.1. Classification (GTDB taxonomy): domain Bacteria; phylum Myxococcota_A; class Polyangia; order Haliangiales; family Haliangiaceae; genus UBA2376. The sequence continues at coordinate 789 of DASZXE010000295.1, read as the reverse complement.
GGACCGCGCGCATGAGCGGGTGGCGCGCGATCGCGGCGATCGCGGCGGCGCGGCCGGCGAGCAGCCCGGCCTGCGGGCCGCCCAGCAGCTTGTCGCCCGAGCAGCAGACGACGTCGAGGCCGGCGGCGATCGCCTCGGCGACCGGCGGCTCCTCGGGCAGGCCGAGCGCGCGCTGGTCGGCGCGCGACAGGAGCGCGCCCGAGCCGAGGTCGAACATCGACGTCAGGCCGCGCGCGCGGGCGAGCGCCGCGACCTCGGCGGCGCCGGCCTCCTCGGTGAAGCCGACGACGGCGAAGTTCGAGCGGTGCACCTTGAGCAGCGTCGCCGTCGACGGGCCGATCGCGGCGGCGTAGTCGGCGAGGCGCGTCTTGTTGGTGGTGCCGACCTCGACGAGCGTGCAGCCCGACAGCCGGAGGATGTCGGGGATGCGGAACGAGCCGCCGATCTCGACGAGCTCGCCGCGCGACACGATCACCTCGCGGCCGGCGGCCAGCGCGGCGAGCGCGAGCACGGTCGCGGCGGCGTTGTTGTTGACGACGCAGGCGGCCTCGGCGCCGGTGAGCGCGCGCACCAGCTCCTCGACGTGGACGTGGCGGTGGCCGCGCTCGCCGCGGGCGAGGTCGTACTCGAGGTTCGCGTGGCCGCGGGCGACGTCGACGACGGCGTCGAGCGCCGCCGGCGCGAGCGGCGCGCGGCCGAGGTTGGTGTGGACGACCACGCCGGTGGCGTTGATCACCCGCCGCAGGCGCGGGCCGGCGAGGCTGGCGGCGAGGCGCACGACCGCCGCGG
>DASZXE010000294.1:0-2609 GCA_035546475.1 Kofleriaceae bacterium | reverse complement strand
TCCGATCGTCGGTCCCGATGCGCGCCGGCGCGACGATCGCGGCGACGCAGATGGTCGCCATCGCGACCGCCGGCAGCTCGAGGCTGAAGTCGACCAGCTCGTGCAGCGCGATCGCGCTCAGGCTGCCGAGCGCGCCGGCCTCGAGCGGGCTCGCGCGCCAGCGGCGCAGCGCCTCGCGGCCGAGCAGCAGGACCAGCACGGCGAGGGCGGCGGCGCCTGGCACGCCCCAGTCGATCACCGCCTGCAGGTAGCTGTTCTCCGCGTGCGAGAAGGTGACGTCGCCGACCGGCGCGACCCGCGGGTAGGTCGTCTCGAAGGCGCCCTTGCCGATGCCGAGCCAGCGGTTCTCGCCGACCAGCGGCAGGGCGTGGCTCCAGACCTGGTACTTGCTGCGCGGCTCGCTCAGCTCCGACAGGTGCGTCGAGCGGAGCTGGTCGGTCACGTCGCTGGTGACGACCAGGCCGACCAGCAGCACGACCGAGCCGGCGATCACCGCGGCGGGGAAGCCGGACCGCGGGCGGCGGTCGTCGTCGTCGCCGCCGCGCCGCTGGAGGACGAGCAGGACGGTGGTGACGAGCAGGCCGGCGACCAGCGCGAGCGCGCCGCCGCGCGAGCCGGACAGCAGCGCCGCCGCCGCCAGCAGGAGCGCGGCGAGCGCGGCGGCCCCGCGGCGCCGGCCGCTCCAGGTGAGCGCGAGGCCGACCGCGAGCGGCGCGGCGAGCGCGCACAGGCTGGCGAAGTGGTTGTCGTTGACGAGCGGGGCGGTGACGTGGTCGGGCGGCGGCTCGGCGAACAGGCCGTAGAGGCGGTGCGCGCGCAGCGCGACATGGACGGCGCCGATGAGGACCGCCGACGTCGCGGCGCCGACGACGGCGGCGGCCAGCCACGGGCGCGCGCGCCGCTGGGCGGCCAGGCGCCCGGCGGTCCAGGCGAGCGCGACGTAGCCGGCGAGCTTGGCCAGCTCGACGAGCGTCGCCGGCGGATCGTACGACGCGACCGTCCAGGTCGGCACCGGCTCGCCGAACGCCGCCGCGTGGCCGCGCACGAGGTCGAGGCGCGGCCGGATCAGGATCTCGGCGAACATGTCCGGCACCGGCACGAGCTGGAGCGCGGTCAGCGCGGCCGCGAGCCCGACGAGCCGCAGCAGCGCGCCGGGGCGGCTCGACGTGCGGCGCGAGCCCAGGTGCGGCACCGCGGCGGCGAGCGCGAGCACGACCGCGACGATCGCCGCCCACCGCGTCGCGCCGCCCAGCAGCGCCGTCGAGAGCGTCAGCGCGACGGCAACGGCGATCAGCGCGGCGACGTCGCGAGGCCTCATCGGGGCGGGCTAGTAGAGGCGCTTGGGGACGTAGATGGAGTCGCCCGGGCGCATGTAGAACTGCGGCGCGGAGTTGTTCGCGATCTTCTCGATCGGCACCGTGTACTTGATCGTCGCGCCGTCGTCGCCGCGGCGGGTGACGACCGAGGCGTTGGGCCGCGCCATCGCGGTGAAGCCGGCGGCGTCGGAGATCGCCTCGTTGATCGTCATCGACGGCCGCCACGACAGCGTGCCCGGCTTGCGCACCTCGCCGAAGATCGAGATCTTCTTGCTGCGGTACTCCTTCACCTGGACGGTGACGTTCGGGTTGACGATGTAGCCGTCGGCGAGCCGGTCGCGGATCTCCTTCTCGACGTCGGTGGCGGTGCGGCCGGCGGCCTGCACGGTGCCGATCATCGGGAACGACAGGCCGCCGTCGGCGGAGACCGGATAGATCTTGCTGATGTCCTCGACCTTCTCGGAGCCGCCGCCGAGGTAGACGGTGATCTCGAGCTGGTCGTCCGCGCCCAGGCTGGAGTCCTGCTCGTAGAACGGCTGGGTCGGGTACTTGCTCGGCGTCGGGTCGCCGCACGCGGCGGTGACCGACGCCAGCGCCAGCGAGGCGAGGAGGGCGAGCGCGAGGCGGGCGGACATCCGAGGAGAGGGTAGGAAGCGGTCGGCGGGGGCGCAACCGATCAGGGCCCCGGGTTGGACGCCGGCTTCCGGGAAACGTTCATCACCGGGGCGGCGCGCGTGCGGAGCGCCACGGCGACGTTAGCGAGGCGCGGGTGCCGGTGCCGGCGGTGTCGCCGGTGGCGTCGTCGTCGTCGGCGGCGTAGTCGTCGGCCGGCGGAAGGCGGCGAGGTCGTCGAGCAGCCACCACCGGCCGGGGCTGCGCTCGGCGACAGGAGCGAGGATCGCCGCCGCGCGGGCCGGATCGCCGAGCGCCGCGGCGAGGTGCGCCCGCTCGCAGACCGCCCAGCTCGCGAGCAGCGGCACGTGGTAGCCGGCGTGGAAGTCGACCGGCGCCGCGAGGTCGCGCTCGATCGCCGCCGCGCGCTCGGCGAGGTCGGTCGGCGCCGGCGCCGGCGCGAGCAGGCAGCCGCCGCCGGAGAACTGCTGGTGCGCGCGCACCCAGCCGGCCATGCCGAGCGGATCGCCGTAGGCCGGGTGGGTCGGCGTCGCCTCGTCGGCCAGACGCGCCAGCTCGCCGGCGACGGTCGCCACCACCGGCGCGTCGGGCGGCTCGATCAGCGCCGCCGCCAGCAGGCAGCCGCCGCGCTCGTGGACGTCGGCGTCGGCGCCGCCGGGC
>DASZXE010000293.1:0-2207 GCA_035546475.1 Kofleriaceae bacterium | reverse complement strand
GGCGGCCACGAGGTCCTTGCGATTCATCATCGAGCGGTCCTTCCACCCCGGCCTGCGCTGGATGCGACCGGGTCCAGCGCGTGGGTATAGCGCGGCCGGCCTCGCGGTGCTGGCGTTCCGGCTCGCGATCACCCTCGCGCGGGCCGCCGCCGGCCGGTGGCCGCGACGGCGCGACGACGCGCCCATCGGGTCGCTGCGCGCGCGACGATCGCCCGCGCCGCGCTGCACTCGGACGATCAGCCGTCGAGGAGCGCCAGGAACGGGCGCGACCGCTCGAGCTGCGCCATGACCCGGCTGTAGAGCGACTCGAGGTCGGTCGTCCCGATGCCGAGCGTCTCGAGCAGCGCCTTCGCCAGCGGATCGATCGGCCGCTGGCCGTCGGCCCCGACGGTGATCGCGACGTCCTGCGCGATCAGATCGCTGACCGCGATCACCTCGGCGGCGACGCGGTGCGGGCCGACCATGCGCTCGCGCAGCTCCGGCTTGACGACGACGTGGTGCGACTCGATCGGCACCGACAGCGCGGCCGGCAACCGCCAGCGCCGGGCGAGGTCGCTGCCGACCTTGTCGTGCCCGGGCAGCCCGACCCGGTGCTCCGCGTCGACCGACGCCAGGCCCTCGTCGCGGATCATCGTCGTCGCGCGGATGAACTCCTCGGGGCTGACCTTCGCGAGCGCGATCTTGCCCATGTCGTGGAGGAGGCCGGCGGTGAACAGGCTGCCGGGATCGGGGTGGCGGATCTCCTCGCCGATCACGCGCGCCGCCGACGCGACCGCGAGCGAGTGCAGCCACAGCCCCTTCGGATCGAAGCGCGCGCCGCTCGGCGCCTTCAGCGTCTCGAGCACCGAGACGCTGAGCACGAGCTGGTAGATCGTGTTGAAGCCGATGAACGGGATCGCGCGGCCGACGTCGGTGACGCCGCCGGGGATGCCGAAGTAGGCCGAGTTGACGAGGCGCAGGAGCTTCGCCGACAGGCTGGGATCGCCGCGCAGCACCTCGGCGACCTGCTGCACCGACGAGCGCCGCGAGTGGACGAGCTCGCCGAGCCGCAGGGCGACGATCGGCAGCGTCGGCAGGCTGTCGAGCAGGCGCGTGAGGCGCGTGGCATCGTCCTCGATCGTCGGCTTCGCCGGCGCGGCGCTCGTCCTCATCAGGAGCCTCCGGTCAGGTTCGTCAGGTTGTGCGGCAGGCCGACCGCGGGCGTGAGCGGGTCGGCGTAGGGAGAGTCGAGCGTCGGGGGCGGAGGCGGGGCGTCGGGGCCGGCGTCGCCCGCATCGGGGCCCGCATCAGGGCCCGCATCGGGCGCCGCGTCGGGGCCCGCGTCGCTCGCATCGGGGCCCGCGTCGGGCGCCGCGTCGATCCCGGCGTCGGCGTCGTCGGCGCCGCCGTCGGTCTGCGGCACGAGGCAGACGCCGGTCGGCGAGCAGACGAAGCCGGGATCGCAGTCGCTGTGGCGGATGCAAAGCTCGTCGCGGCAGCCGGCGAGCGCCGCGCCGGCGACGACGAGGAGCGCGACGAGCGCGCCGCGCAGCCGCTCACTCCGCATCGAAGCCGATCCCCAGGCCGACGAGGAGCTGCATCGCGGCGCCGCCCGACGGCAGGTCGGAGCCGCCGACGAAGACATCGGCGTCGACGTCGAGGCAGATGCGGGTCGCGCCGCGCAGGCAGCGACCACCGCCGACCTCGCCGCCGTAGAGGTGATACGGCGCGACCATCGCGACGGCGCCGGCGCGCAGGCGCAGGCGGGGCCGCGGCTCGACGACGATGCCGCCGTCGCCGCCGACGCCGGTTCGATCGAGCGTCTCGACGATGATGCCGCCGTAGCCGGACAGGCGAGGCTGGTCGCGCACCGCGAAGGCGACGCGGGCGCCGAGCACGAGCGGCGCCCCGCGGACCGACGCGCGCCCGGCGCCGCCGCCGACCGCGACGCCGTAGCCGGCGCGCACCTCGGCGCTGATCAGCGCGGGCTCATCGTCGTCGTGGCCGTCGCCTTTCGCCGCGTGGTCGTCACCGGCCCGCGCGGCCGGCGGTCCGAGCATCGTGGCGGCCGCGAGGATGAGGAGGGCGAGCGAGCGCACGGAAGCGGTGACAGCAACGGTCGTGCCACGCGCCATCCGCTTGATCCCATGGCCCTCGCACACCCTCGCACCCCCGATCGTCGGCGTTCTTGACGCCGCCTTCGCGCCGCCGGTCAGTGCAGCATGAGC
>DASZXE010000292.1:0-2017 GCA_035546475.1 Kofleriaceae bacterium | reverse complement strand
GAGCAGCATCCCTCGGGCAGCGGCGCCGGCAGCGAGGCCGGCACCCGCGGCGCGGGCAGCGGCAGCGCGACGCCCGCGAAGGTCACCAACGACGGCGGCAAGGGCGACAAGCCGGGCGCCGACGCCGCGCCGAAGGGCAAGCCGGGCGCGGGCCCGGCCGCCGGTGGCGCGGCCGCGACCGGCGGGAACGACGGCGAGAAGAGCATCGACGATCTGCTCGGCGACGCGACCTCGAAGCCGAAGACGCAGGACGCGCCGAAGCCGTCGAAGACGGGCCTGGACGGCAACGACATCAAGGCCGGCATGGCGCCGCTCGCGAAGACGGCGCAGGGCTGCTACGACCAGTTCGGCGTGGCGGGCCACGTGAAGGTGAAGGCGGCCGTCGACCCGAGCGGCAAGGTCACGCGCGTCGACGCGATCGGCGAGTTCGCCGGCACGCCGACCGGCAACTGCGTGGCGGCCGCGGTGAAGGCGGGCGCGTCGTTCCCGGCGTGGGACGGCCCGCCGATGACGATCAACTACAGCTACACGCTGAACGAGTAGGGCCCGCCACCGCGGGGACGACCGTTCGCGCGTCCTCCACGCGCCGGCCGAGAGCGCGGGCGCGCGGCGCCGGGGCCGAAGGGGTCTGGCGGTCCCGTGACGTCGAGCTCGCGGTCGCTCGCGCGCCGCCGCTGCCACGGGCTGTGGCCCGCGACCCGGCGAGACGCCGTCCTCCCTCGGTGAACGGCCCGGCGGGCGCCCGCCGTCAGCGGCGGCGCGGGATCAGGCCCCAGTGGTCGAGGACGAGGACGACGCGGGGGTCGGCGGTGACCTTGCCGTCGGCGCCGAGCGCGAACGGGACCGGCGTCGTCGCGGGATCGACGTCCTTCACCGCGACGAGCCGCATGCGCAGCGCGCCGAGCTCGGGGTGGCCGGGCAGCTCCGCGCGCTCGAGGATGTCGGTCCACGCGTAGATCGTGTCGCCGGCGTACGTCGGCGCGTTGTGGCTGCCCGCGTTCCACGCCGCCATCCGCAGCACGTTCTCGAGGCCGCCGTGGGCGAGCGCGTGCGCGACGCTGATGACGTGGCCGCCGTACACGAGGCGCCGGCCCGGCGGGGTCGCCTGCGCGAGCGCGTGGGCGTCGAAGTGGACGCGCGCGATGTTGCCGTACAGGCGGGTGGCCTGCACGTGGTCCGCCTCCTCGATCGTCATGCCGCCGTGGTGGACGATGCGCTCGCCGGGCTCGTAGTCGTCCCACAGGTGGGCGCCGCCGGTCGCCCAGCGCAGATCGTGGAAGCGGGCGAGGTTGAGCGCCTCCGGCACCGGCAGCTCGTCGGCGGTGACCGCGGCCGGCAGCTCCGGCACCGACGTCGCGGGCGCGGGCGCGGCGGGGTCGCGCTTCGGCACCATCACCCAGCGGTGGAAGGAGACGACCTCCTGGCCCTTCTGGTTGTGGCCGCGGGTGTGGACGTAGACGATGCCGCGCTTGCCGTCGGACAGCTCGCGGAGGCCGGTGACCTCGGTCTCGCTGGTGAGCGTGTCGCCGGGATAGACCGGCCGGCGGAACAGCACGCGCGCGTAGCCGAGGTTGGCGACGGCGTTCTGCGAGATGTCCGCGACCGACTTGCCGAAGACGATGTGGAAGCCGAGGAGGTCCTGCACGACCTCGCGCGGGAAGCCGAGGCTGCGCGCCAGCTCCGTCGACGACGAGATGGCGCGGCGGTCGCCGGTGAGGGCCATGTAGAGCGCGAGGTCGCCGCCGTGCAGCGTGCGCGGGCTGGCGTGCACGAACCGCTGGCCGATGCGGAAGTCCTCGAAGTGGTGGCCGGTGGTCACCTTGCCGGCGTCGGAGCGCATCGGCGGAGCATGCAGACGGCGGCGGCAGGGCGCAAGTCGTGGGCGAGCGGTCAGGGGCGCGGCGCGGGGCGGCCACGGGCGAGGGCGACCGTGAGCGCGCCGGCGAGCAACGCGATGACGGCGAGCGCGCCGGCGATGAGGGCGAGCAGCGGGGCGCGCGCGCCGGCGGCGACCGTG
>DASZXE010000291.1:0-2168 GCA_035546475.1 Kofleriaceae bacterium | reverse complement strand
GGTCTCCTCGTTCACGGGCCTGGGGGGTTCGCTCGGATCCATCGCACCACCGGGCCGCTTCCCGGCGTCACCCCCATGGTACGAGACTGCGCCCCCACTTGTCCCCTCCGACGAGCGCCGCCGGCCCGCGCCGGAGCATCTTCAGGATCGTCGCCGGGCGGTCACCGCGGCCGCCGCCGCCGCATCTCGAGGCCCGCCAGCAGCGCCTCGAGCCCGACCTCGAGCTCCTGATCCGGCCGGTACGCGTCGAGCGCCCGCGCCACCTCGTGCGCCGCCGCCAGCGCCGGCGTCACGGTCACCGGCGTCCGCGCGGCCGTGGTGCCGGCGATCCAGAGCGCGTGGCCGACGACCAGCGCCGACACGAGCTGCACGACCATGAGCGAATCGACCGGCTCGAAGCCGGCGCGCCGCAGCACCGCGAGGTAGCTGTCGAGGCGCGCGAGCGACGACGTCGTCGCCGCGGGCCGGGTGGCGAACAGCGCGATCGCGTGCGGATGGGCGGTCAGCGCCGCGTGCAGCGACCGCGCCTGCTGGCGCGCGAACGCCCGCCAGTCACGGGTCGTCGCCGGCGCCGGCGCCACCTCCGCGAGGATGCGCTCGTGGAGGCCGTCGAGGAGCGCCTCCTTGTTCGGCACGTGGTTGTAGAGCGACATCGCCTCGACGCCGAGCTCCTCGCCGAGCCGCCGCATCGACAGGCCCTCGATGCCGTCGCGGTCGACGAGCGCGAGCGCCGCATCGAGGATGCGCTCGCGCGACAGGGGTTCGCGGCGGCCGCGGGCCATGGCTTGACAGACTTACATCATAAGCTTACAGTGTAAGTCACCATGATGACGACGCGGATCACCGAGCTCGTGGCGGCCCTCTGCTCCCCCGCGTGCGCGGGCCGGCGTCCGGGCACGCCCGGCGGACGCGCTGGGCGCCGCCACGTCGCCGAGGCGCTGCGCGCCGCCGGCTGCGACCCGTTCGAGCAGCCGGTCCGCGGTTGCGGCGGCGCCAACGTGCTGGCGCTCGTTCCCGGCACGCTCGATCGCTGGATCGTCGTCGGCGCCCACCACGATCACCTCGGCCAACTCGGCGGCGAGACGTACCGCGGCGCCGACGACAACGCGGCGGCGGTCGCCGTCCTCGTCGAGGTGGGTCGCGCGCTCGCCGGCGAGCGGCACGGCCGCGGCGTCATCCTCGCGGCCTTCGACGGCGAGGAGCCGCCCTACTTCACGACCGGCGCGATGGGCTCGCAGGCGTTCGTCGCGGCGCCGCCGGTGCCGCGCGAGGCGATCGACTTCATGGTCTGCATGGATCTGGTCGGCCACCGTCTCGGCCCGCCCGAGGTGCCCGACGCCGTCGGTGACACGCTGTTCGCGCTCGGCGCCGAGCGGAGCGCCGGCACGCTCGACCTCGTGCGCTCGCTGCGCGCCGCGGAACCGGGCGTCGTCGTCCGCGCGGCGGACGCCGACATCATCCCGCCCCTGTCCGACTACGAGCCGTTCTGGCGCGCGCGCATCCCGTTCCTGTTCCTCAGCGCCGGCCGGTCGCGCGTCTACCACACGCCCGACGATGTCCCCGAGCTGCTCGACGTGCCGAAGCTCGCGGCGACCGCGCGCTGGCTCACCGGTTTCGTGCGCGCGCTGCGCGTGCGCGACACGCGGCTCGCCTGGCACGACGGCGGCAGCGCCGACGCCGCCACGCTCGACGAGGCCGCCGATCTGCTCGGCCTCCTCGCGCCGCTCGCCCACGAGGCCGGCGCGGCGCTCCGCCAGGTGCACGCGCTGCGCGGCGCGTGCGATCGCAGCGGACGGCTGCCCGGCACGCACCGGCACCAGCTCGGCGCGCTGCTCGCCGCGCTCGAGGCGCGCCTCGCCTGAGCTGGAGGGCGCGCCGCGACGTGGGGCGTCAGCGGGCGTCAGCGGCGGAGGACGGTCGTCGGCGGCAGCGGCGCCGGCGGGGTCGTGGCGCGCAAGGATCGATCGTCGCTAGCCGCACGTCGCGCACGCCGCGCACGCCGCGCGTCAGGGCGGCGCGTGCCGCGAGATGACGGTCCAGTCCAGGTGGGCGTCGCCCGCCTTCAGCGCGACGTCCATCCACGCCGCGATCGCCGGGACGAGCGCGAGCGAGACCCCGGCCCCCTCGGCCTCGGCGGCGATCAGCCGGGCGTCCTTGCGCGCCATCGC
>DASZXE010000290.1:0-6413 GCA_035546475.1 Kofleriaceae bacterium | reverse complement strand
GGCCGCCAGGCCGCGATCGCCGGCGCGCCCGAGCGGGCCCTGCCCTTCCTCGCCGGCGCGGTCGGCGCGGTCGGCGAGGTCGCTCCGGTCGATCGGCCGTCGCCGGTGCTGTCGCTGCTGCTCGGCCAGGCCCGCCTCGCGTATGCGGGGCTGGTCGCGCTGGCGCCGATCGACGTCGGCGGCACGATCGGCGGCGGCCTCGGCGCCGGCGGCCGCGTGCTGGTGACGACGTCGGTCAACGGCGCGCTGCGCGGGTGGGACCTGCCGCACGCCAGGGTGGCGTGGACCGCCGAGCACGCGCTGCGGATCGCGGTGTCGCCCGACGGCGCCAGCGTCCTGTCGATGGGACCCGACGGCCAGGTGCTGCTGCGCGCGACCGCGGACGGCCACGTGCTCGCGCAGTGGCCGCCGCCCTCGCCGTGGCGCGACCACGAGGTGCCGGCGCTGCTCGAATGGGCCCCGGCGGGCGATCGGTTCGCGATCGGGACCCAGCTCGGCCGCATCGTCCTCGGCGCACCCGGCGCGGCGGCGCTGGTCGAGGGGGAGCCCGACACCGGCGAGGTGTGGACGCTGCGCTTCGCGCCCGACGGCAGCGCGCTCGCCACCGTCGCCGCCGACGGCGTGATGGCGATCCGCGATCCGGTGACCGGCGCGATCCGCGCGCGCCTCGGCGAGGCGGGCGCGGCGCCGCAGGGCTGCGCGTGGCGCGGCCCGGGGCAGCTCGTCAGCATCGACGGCGATCATCGGGCGCGCCTGTGGGACCTCGCGAGCGGCAAGGTCGTGCGCCGCTTCGCCCACGACTACGACCTCTACGACGTCGCGGTCAGCCCCGACGGCGCCCACATGATCGTCGTCGGCTACGGCAAGCGGTCGACCCTGTGGTCGCTCGACGACGAGCGGCCGGCGATCCCGCTGCCCGGCCAGCAGCTCGGCGTCGACCTCGCCGTGTTCGCCGGCGGCCGCTTCGTCACCGCCGACGAGATCGGCGGCGTGCGCGCGTGGGATCCGACGACCGGCGAGCTGGTCGCCAGCCTGCCGGCCGAGGGCCAGCTCCACGGGATCTCCGCGCAGGGCGATCGCCTCGTCCTCTTCGGCGAGGGCCGGCCGCGCGTGTGGCGGCCGGGCGACGATCAGGCGCTGCGCCGCCTCGAGGGGCACACCGCGCGCATCCGCGACCTCGCGTTCGCGCCGACCGGCGCGGTGATCTGGTCGGCGTCGCACGACGGCAGCGCGCGCGGGGTCGACCTCGCCACCGGCGCGACCCACGTGCTCGGCGACGCCGGCTTCCGCGAGCCGGCGCTGCTCGACCCGGTGGCGGGCACCACGCCGACCACGATCAACCCGCGCGGCCTCCGCTCGCTCACGCTGACGCCCGACGGCGCGCGCGTCCTGACCGCGAGCGAGGACGGCACGATCGGCGTGTGGGACGCGGCGACCGGCGCCGCGCTGGCGACCTGGCGCGGCCACACCGGCCGCGTGCGCAAGGTGATCGTCACCGACGACGGACGCACGGCGTACTCGGTCGGCGACACAACGCTCCGGCGGTGGGACGTCGCCAGCGGCCGCGAGCTCGGGCGCGCCACGCTGGCCGCCAGCGGCTGGGACGTCGCGCTGCTCGGCGACCGGATCGCGACCCTCGGCACGCAGCCGCCGCGGGTCGAGCTGTGGGACGCGGCGACGCTGGCGCCGGTGCCGATGCCGCCGTTCCTCGCCGATCCGCTGCGCAACCTGTCGGTCGTCGACGGCCGCCTGCTGGTCGCCAACGACGCGCAGATCCTGCTGCTCGACCGCGACGGCCGCCCGGTCGCCGATGCCGCCCACACGTCGCCGTTCTCGGCGGCGACCGGGACCGTCGCCGGCGTGGCGGCGATCGCGATCGGCGACGCGCGCGGCGAGGTCGTCCTCCACGATCGCACCACGCTCGCGCCGATCCGCGGCTGGAGCACGCCGGAGCCGGTGGTCGCCGCCCTCGCCTTCCGGCCCGACGACGCGGTGCTCGCGACCGCCGGCGGCCGGGGCGTGCAGCTCTGGGATCCGGCGACCGGCCGCGAGCTGGCGGCGACGCCGGAGCTGCCGGCGCTGATCGCGCAGCTCGCCTGGAGCCCCGACGGCCACACGCTCGCGTTCGCCGGCAGCGCGGGCACCGTCTGGCTCTGGCGCCTGCCCGACGACGACGGCGGCGGCCTCGCGCAGCTCGCGGCGTGCGTCGATCCGCTGCGCCTCGATCAGGCGAGCCTCACCCGGGCGACGTTCGACCCGGCCGCCTGTGCAGCGCTGGGACACTGACGCGATCGCGGGATCGACGTTCGAATGCCGCCGCGAGACGCGGAGTTGCGAGGCAGCTCCGGGCGCAAGCACGAAGCGCAGCACGAGCGGGGTGCCCCACAGGAGGAGCGAGCCTCGGACGTACGCCCGGAGGTGCCCGCGAATCTCGCGTCACAGCAAGCACGTCAAACCGTCCGGTGCTCTACGATGCGCGCGTGCGCCCCATCCCGTCCATCCGGCCGGTCGCCGGCGGCCTGGCCGCCATCCTCGTGGCTCTCGCCGGCTGTTCGTCGCACGCAGGCGGCGGCGGCGGTGGCGACGACGACAGCGCCGCCTCGCCCGACGCCCGCGACCCCGGCGACGTCGACGCGGCGCCGGCCGTCGACGCCCCGGCCCTCCCGCACTTCCGCTCGTGCCGCGGCCGCGCGTTCACGCCGGCGCCCAGCCAGCCGTGGCGCCACTCGATCCAGACGCCGATCACGCTCGCCGCCGGCGCCGCCAACCACTCGGCGCAGGATCCGATCGGCCCCGACGCCGCCGCCGTCTCGCTCCACGGCAAGTTCGCCTACGGCACGGTGAGCGCGTCGCTCTCCGACGAGTCGGTGGCCGTCTGGATCGACGACTGCAGCGGCTGGCAGTCGCTCGGCGAGCACGTCACCGACAGCGACGGCCGCATCACCGTCGACGTGCCGGCCACGGTCGTCACCACGCCGGGCGTCTACGAGGCGCGCTTCGAGGTCCTCGGCGATCGCAGCCTGACGACCGGCTTCGTCTGGCTGCTGCCGCGCGGCACGCACCTGGCGGTGACCGACATCGACGGCACGATGACCACCAGCGACACCCAGCTCTTCGAGCAGATCCTCGACGGCAGCTACGTGCCGGCCGCGTATCCGGGCGCGGTCGACCTCACGGCCGCGCACGCGAACCGCGGCCACGTCGTCGTCTACCTCACCGGCCGGCCCTACTACCTCACCCAGCGCACCCGCGACTGGCTGACGGACCTCGCGTTCGCCCCCGGGCCGCTGCGCGTCACCGACTCGACCGCCGAGGCGTTGCCCACGCAAGGCGGCGTCGGCGACTTCAAGAAGGGCTTCCTGATGTCGCTGGTGAACGCCGGCTACGTCCTCGACGTCGCCTACGGCAACGCGACGACCGACATCTACGCGTACCTCGGCGTCGGCGTCCCCGCCGAGCACGTCTGGATCATCGGCTCGAACGGCGGCATGGACGGCACCCATGCCGTCGCCGACGCGTGGACCGATCGCGCCGCCGAGGTCCGCAACGGCGCGGTCGTCGCCCAGCCGTTCGCCTGGTAGCCGCCGGCCGGGCATACACTCGCGGCGATCGCATGGACTCCAACGTCGAGCTGATCGCGCTCGTCCGCCACGGCCGGTCGACCGCGAACGAGGACCCGCACGTCTACCAGGTGCTGCCCGACCACGCGATCCCGCTGGCGCGCCCCGACGACGATCCGGACGCGGCCATCGCCGGCGCCGCGCTCGCGACGGTCGGGCTCGACCCGGCGGCGGTCTGCTCGTGGCGCTCGCCGTACCTGCGCTGCGCGCAGACCGAGGCGCTGGTCATGCGCCGCGCGCTCGGCGCCGCCTTCGCGGACGTGCACCGGCGCGACTCGTTCCTCCTGCGCGAGCAGGAGTTCGGCGACTGGGACGGCTACAGCGAGGCCGAGATGGCCGCCGCGTCGCCGGCGCAGTTCGCCCGCCGCACGCGGATGAGCGACCACCACGGCCGCTTCTACTTCCGCTACCCGAGCGGCGAGAGCCGCGCCGACGTCGTGCAGCGCCTCGCGCTGTTCATGGGCAAGCTGCACCGCTCCGAGCACCGCCAGCACGTGATCTTCCTGCACGGCGTCACCCAGCGCGCGTTCCGCATGGCCTGGTTCAACCACGGCGTCGAGTGGTTCGAGGACGAGCCGAACCCGGCGAACTGCAGCGTCACCATCATCGCGCGCGCGCCCGACCACTCCTGGTGCGAGCGCACGCTCGACTGCTGATCAGCGGGTGTGGGCGGCGGTGGCCTTGGCCTGCTGCGCCCAGCTCACGACCGACCAGAAGCGGTTGTGCCACGGGTGGTCGGTGATGCGGGCGATCGTCGCCTGCGCGTCGGCGGTGCGGCCGAGCGCGAGCTCGACCTGCGCGGCGCGCATCAGCCAGGTCGGGTTGGTCGCGTCGATGGCGAACGCGCGGCGCCACAGGCCGAGCGCGCGATCGAGCTTGCCCTGGCTCTCGAGCACCTCGGCCGCGCCCTGGAACGACGCGCCCTCGCGCGGCGCCAGGTCGATCGGCGTCGACAGGTAGCGCCAGCCCTCGTCGTCGCGGCCGACGGCGAACAGCAGCTCGCCGAGCTGGCGCTCGCGGGCGGCGTCGTCCGGATCGAGCAGGCGCCAGTCGCGGCCGGCCGCCAGCGCCGCCTCGACCGCCTGGTCGCGCGCCGCGCCGGTCGCCGACTTCGCCGCCGCGGCGTACAGGCGGACGAGCCGCGTGTAGTCGGTGCGCAGGGCCGACAGCGCGACCGGGTGATCGCCCTCGGCCTTCATCGCCTCGACCTCGAGGCGCGCGGCCTCGGCCGGGTCGCCGGCCTGCTCGGCGAGCTGGCTGGCCAGCCGCACGAGCACCGGGCTGTTCGGCTGGCGGGTGCGCGCCGTCGCCAGCAGCGCCCGCGCGCGGTCGGGCCGGCCGGCGGCGAACGCGGTCGTCACGACCTCGGTCAGCGCGCCGGCGTCGTCGCCGGCGAGGGCGAGCGCGCGGTCGAGCGCGGCGTCGACGTCGTCGGGGTTGCCGAGCATCGCGGCCCGCGCGAACGCCATCACGTGCGCGTAGTCGCCGGCGGCGAGCACCCGCGCCTTCCACGCCGACATCGCCAGGTTCCAGCCGACGTCGCCGCGCGCGCTCGACTCGACCATCGCGCGGGCGCTGCTGTCGATCACCGGCGGCGTCGCCGACAGGTCGACGTCCTCGAGCAGCGCGACCCAGCGATCGCCGGCGTCGGGGTGGACCTTCTTGCCGTAGCCGCGGGCGTGGCCGGCGTACTGCGCGGCCTCGGCGCGCGCCTGGTTGCGCACGCTGCCGACCGCGACGCGATCGAGCGCGTCGATCGCCTCCGGCGCCTGCCAGTAGAACGTCTGCACGAGGCGGCGCGCGGCGGCGAGGCCGAGCTGCTCGCTCGGGTGACGGTCGAGCACGCGATCGAAGGCCGCGCGCGCCGCCGGGTAGCTGCCGCGCTCGATCGCCTGCAGGAGCCCGCGGTAGGCGGCGAGCGCGGCGACCAGGCCGTCGCTGCGGCCGGCGACGTCGGAGAAGCCGGTCGCCCTGGCGTGGCCGTCGTGGGCGGCGGCGGCCGCCGCCAGGTAGTCGGCGAGCGGATCGCCGGCGCCGGTCAGCGCGGCCCGCGCCGTGCCGTCGAGCCACGCGATCGAGCCGCTGACCAGCGCGCGCTCGCCCGTCGACAGCGGACCGGCGGCGATCAGCTCGCGCGCGACCTGGGCGAGCACGCCGACGTTGTTGACCGCGAGCGCGGCGGCCGCGCGCTGGTGCTCCATCGACCGCCAGCCGGGCGCGCCGGCCGACACGCCGGCGAGCGCCTGCTGCCAGTGGCCGTCGGCGTACAGCGGCAGCTCGAGCGTGACGTCGGCGGCCGGGGCCGGCGCGACCTCGACGCCGTCGTCGGCCTGGTAGGCGACGTCGACCGTGCGGCCGCCGCTGTCGACCCGGTAGCCGGCGCCCGCGCGGGTGACGGTGAAGAGCGTCGTCGACTGGCCGGGGACGACCCGGCGCGCCGCCGCGATCGTGCCGTCGTCGGCGAGGTCGAGCTCGGTCACCGCGCCGCCCGCCGCCGGGGCCAGGCGCAGCGTCCGGGTTCCGGACAGCGTGACCTGGTACCAGCGCGCGAGCTGCTCGGGGCGCGGCGGCAGGAGCGGCACCAGCGTGCCCAGCAGCGCGGGCTCGTGATCGCCGACCGCGCGGGTGGCGGCCAGGCCGAGGTCCGGATAGCTCGTGGTGAGCGTCGAGCCGTCGTAGGTGAGGACCTCGCGCGCGCCGCTGTCGAGCGTCCGCGACCGCTGCAGGCGGCCGGCCGCGTCGACGACGACCTCGGGGCCGTTGCCCCACCGCCACCGGCCCGGGCGCACCTTC
>DASZXE010000289.1:0-2572 GCA_035546475.1 Kofleriaceae bacterium | reverse complement strand
CCGCGGCGGTGACGGCGGCGGCGGCGGCACCGGCTCCGGCGGCGGCGGTGGCTGCGGCGGGCCGAGCTTCGGCTTCTACACGTCGGGCGTGGGCGACCCGGGCTACTGCACGGCGCCCGGCAACTCCGTCGGCGGGGGCAGCGCGGGCGCGGCCGGCGCCGGCGGCTTCTCCGGCGGCAACCCCGGCGGCGCCGGCACGGCCGGCGTGCTCGCCGGCTGCTCGGTGCACTGAACCATGCGCGCAACGTATCGCACCACGATATCTTTGGTCCGCGCGCTCGCGGCGCTCGCCGTCGCGCTCGCCGCCACCGCCTGCGGCCCGAGCGGGGCCACGCCCGGCGACGGCGGCCCCGGCGACGCCGGCGTCGTCGACGCGACCGCGATCGACGCGATCGGCCCCGACCTCGGGTCGCCGTGCAGCGCGCCCGCCGACTGCCCCGGCGGCTACTGCGTCGAGAGCCCGGCCGGCGGCGTGTGCACGTACCAGTGCGACCACACCTGCCCGCCCGGCTGGGAGTGCCGCATCACCGACGTCGGCGGCGAGCTCGTCTCGGTCTGCGAGCCCGGCGCCTTCGAGGTCTGCACCCACTGCGAGGGCGACGACGACTGCGGCGCCGGCGACTGCGTGCAGCTCGAGGGCGCCGGCTACTGCCTCCCGCAGTGCTTCGAGCACAGTTGCCCGCCCGGCTACACCTGCACCGACGATCCGACCGGTACCCATCCGGGCGACGAGCTGTGCGTCCCCGACAGCCAGAGCTGTAGCTGCAACGCGCAGAACGCCGGCGCGGTGCGCACCTGCACCCGCTCGAACGCGATCGGCACCTGCACCGGCTTCGAGAGCTGCGACCCGGTGCACGGCTGGGTCGGCTGCTCGGCGGCCGACGCCGCCCCCGAGGTGTGCGACGGCCTCGACAACGACTGCGATCACCTGATCGACGACGGCACCGGCGGCGGCCAGTGCACGATCGACGTCGCCGGCGTCGGCTCGTGCCCCGGCACGCCGGTCTGCACCGGCGCCGGCGGCGTCGTCTGCCAGGGCCAGACGCCGTCGGTCGAGCGCTGCAACGGCGTCAACGACGACTGCGACCTCGCGACCGACGAGGGCTTCCCCGGGCTCGGCAACGCGTGCAGCGCGGGCGCCGGCGCCTGCCAGCGCTTCGGCGTGCGCCGCTGCACGACCGACGGCCTCGGCACCGAGTGCTCGGCGGTCGCCGGCGCGCCGGCGCCGGAGACGTGCAACGGCGTCGACGACAACTGCAACGGCGCGATCGACGATCCGTTCGTCGACCTCGGCCAGAGCTGCTCGGTCGGCACCGGCACCTGCGTCCGGCAGGGCACGAAGATCTGCCTCGCCGACGGCACCGGCACGACCTGCTCGGCGGTGCCCGGCGCCGGCAGCCCCGAGGCGTGCAACCTGCTCGACGACGACTGCGACGGCCGCGTCGACGAGGCGTTCCGCGATCCGATCACCGGCGTCTACGACCACGACGACGCCTGCGGGAGCTGCGCCGTCGACTGCACGACGCTCTTCGACCTGCCGCACGCGTCGGGGAGCTGCGACGCGACCGGCATGCCGGTGTGCGCGATGACGTGCGATCCGGACGCCTTCGATCTCGACGGCGTGATCGCGAACGGCTGCGAGCTCGTCGTCGACCCCGACGCGATCTACGTGTCGATCAACGACGCCGGCGGCGCCGACGACGCGGGCTGCGGCCTCGGCCCCGTCGGCACCGGCGCGGGGCGCTACCCGTGCCACACGATCGCGCAGGGCCTCGCGCGCGCGGTCGCGACCGGCCGGTCGAAGGTGCTGGTCGCGAACGGCCTCTACGACGAGGCGGTCACGCTCGTCGACGGCAAGAGCCTGCTCGGCGGCTACTCGCCCGACGACTGGCAGCGCGACGTCGCCGCGACCGGCACGCTGATCGCCGGCGTGACCTCGGTCGGGCCGCACGATCGCACCGTGGTCGCGATCGGCATCGCGACGCCGACCGTGTTCGAGGGCTTCGTCGTCTACGGCTCCGTCAACGGCAAGCCGGGCGGCAACTCGTACGCGATCTACGTCTCGGGCTCGACCGCGAACCTCGAGCTGCGCGGCAACGTCGTCTTCGCCGGGCGCGGCGGCCCCGGGCCCGGCGGCGGCAACGGCGCGGGCGGCGGCAACGGCGGCAACGGCACCGGCCGCGAGAGCAACGCCGCCGCGTACGACGCGCACATCGCCACCGGCGCCGGCTTCTGCGATCCGGCGTCGAACAACCGGCTCTACGCGAACGGCGCCGCCGGCTCCTGCTCGGGCGACGACGTCGGCGGCGGCAACGGTGGCGGCAACCAGTGCCCGCCGTCGCAGAACCTGTTCGAGCTCAGCGGCCTCGACGGCTCCAGCGGGCAGCCGGGCGCGGGCGGCAACGGCGGCGCCGCCGGCGCGGGCACCGACGCCGGCGACGACATGCGGCTCGACAGCAACGGGCTGCTCTGCTACGTGCCGAACACGCCGATCTACGGCCTCGACGGGCTCGCGGGCGTCGCGGGCCAGTCGGGCGGCGCGTCCGACGGCTGCGGCGCGCCCGCCGGCCTC
>DASZXE010000288.1:0-1987 GCA_035546475.1 Kofleriaceae bacterium | reverse complement strand
GAGCCGGCGGCCCCCGCGCCCGAGCGGGCCGCCGACCGGGCACGCGCGCGCGCGAGCAGCGCGCCGCAGGGGGCGACCGGCAAGAAGCGCCCGGCCGAGCAGCGCAAGGCGAACAAGGGCAAGTTCCGCGAGACGCTCTGGTTCAAGAAGGGCGACCTCGACGCGGCGGCGGCGGCCGAGGCGGCGCGCAGCAAGGACGCGTCGGTCCAGGACAAGAGCGACACGCTGCCGATGGAGGAGCGCTACGTCGACGACGGCTCGGTGACGAGCAACGACGCGGCGAGGTACAGCCTCAAGACCGGCAACACGTCGTCGATGCCGGCCCTGCAGGGCGGCGACGAGGACGACGCCGATCGCTCGCGGGTCAGCGAGGACGAGCTGGTCGCCGACATGAAGCGCGGCCGCCGCAAGATCATGCTCGCCATCGCCGTCGGCGCCGTCATCCTCGGCGCCATCATCGCCGCGTTCGCGCTGTAGCCGCGCCGCGCGAGGGTCGCGGGCGCGCGTGAGGCGCGCGCGGGCAGGCCTGCGCGTGCGGGCGAGGCGGCCGTCCGCTCGTCAGTCGAGCGAGAAGGCCTCGCGCCAGCCGGCGAGCGAGGCGACGAGCGTCCGCGGATCGCGCGCGGCGATGCGGGCGGCGAGCCGCGCGCCGAGCTCGGCGACCGGGACGACCTCGGTGGCGGCGGCCAGGTCCAGGTCGCCGCGCACCGCGAGCGCCGCCAGCTCCGGCAACAGGTCCGGGTGACACCCGGTGACGCCGGCCAGGGTGACCTCGGCGGCGAGCGCGCCGGTCGGATCGATCGCCGGCGCCGCGCCCGCGTGGGCGGCGACCGCGACGATCGCGCGCGGGCCCGCGACCGCGAGCGCCGACGGCAAGAGCGCCGGCTCGGTGACGGCGAGCTTGCGCGGCCGCCGGCCGGCGCCGGCCTTCACCATCGCCTCGCCGACCGCGACCGGATCGGCGGGGCAGCGCGTGACGCCGGCGGGCAGCGCGGCGGCCAGCGCGTCGTCGTCGGTGGCGACCACCGGCGGCGCGCCGCGCGCGACGAGGATCGCCGCGGTCAGCCGCGCGAGCGCGCCGTCGCCCCACACGATCACCGGCTCGCGCGGGCTGATGCCGAGCCGCGCGTAGAGCGCGTAGGCGAGGGCGACCTCGCCGCCGAGCGCGGCCGCCTCCGGCCCCGCGAGCACCAGCGGCTCCTCGAGGCGCACCAGCCAGCGCGTCGGCGCGGTCATCGCCGTCGCCAGCGCGCCCGGGCCGGTCACGCCGACCACCTCGCCGTCGGGACACAGGACGACGCCGCCGCGCCGGCACAGCTCGCACTCGCCGCACGGGGCGTGCGACGGCACCAGCACGCGCGCGTCCAGCCAGTCGGCGGCCGCGTCGCCGGTGGCGATCACGCGCCCGACCGCGGCCACGCCGCCGACCCGGCCGCGTGGCGTCCGCGTCCACGGATCGATCGCGGCCGCCTCGACGGCGATCGTGACCCGGCCGGGGCCCGGCGCGGCGATCGCGACCTCGATCGGCTGCCACTCCGACGGCGTCGCGCCGCGGCGCCACGCGGTCGCCATCAGGCGCCTCCTGTCGGCGGGCGCGCGTCGCCTGCTCGGAGCTGCACGGCGCGATCAGTCGTGGCGGGTCGGATCGCCGATGTGGGTCGCTTCGTCGTCGGCCTCGACGGCGTGCGACGCCGGCGCCGGCGCGGGCGAGCCCCAGCCGTAGGTCGAGACCGTCTTCTGCTCGGGCCAGCCGTCACCGCCGGTGTGCGCCGCCGGTCCGCCGCCCGCGCGGGTCGGCTCCTCGGGCTCGCCGGCGAACCCGACCGCGAAGTCGCTGCCCTGGTTGTCGTACGGGTCGCTCTCCTCGAGGACGTCGGCCTCGCCGACGTCGCCGTCGTCGCTCTCCGCGGGCGGCGGCACCATCGCCATCGCGGCGGTCGCCTGCGGCGCGGCGGGGGGCACGTTCGGGGCGGCCATGCCGAGCACG
>DASZXE010000287.1:0-9427 GCA_035546475.1 Kofleriaceae bacterium | reverse complement strand
ACCCCGAAGAGGACGATGACGCCGCCGAGGCGTGGATCGCCGAGCTGGACCGACGCGACGCGAACTTCGGCGAGGACGCGTTGGTCGACGCCCCGACCGTCCACGCGCGCGTTCGCGAGGCCCTGCGGACCCGTCGCGCCGCGCGACGATGAAGGTTCGGTACCTGCTCGAGGCCGAGGCGGACTACGCGGCGGCGGCAGCATGGTACGACGAGCACAGTCCGGACGCTGGAGACGACTTCGTCGAGGCCATCGAGAAGGCTGAAGCGACGATTGCCGCGTTTCCGCCGCGCGTGGCCGCAGTGGCCGGGCGCCCGCAAAGGGATGCACCGCCATCTGGTGCCGGGGACGCTCTTCGCGATCGCCTACCGATTCGTGATGACGAGATCGAGGTGTTCGCCGTCGCGCACCAACGCCGGAGCCCGCGGTACTGGTTCGGTCGCCACGAGTGATGCGAGCTCGATGATCCGAGCTGCAGGTCAGAAGCTGGTCGCGAGGCCGAGGCCGGCGCCGAAGTGTGCGGCGCCGTCGCGCGAGCCGTAGGAGACGGCGCCGCGCAGGCCGAGCTAGCATGCGACTACGACTTCAGGGGAGATGCCGATGCCAAGCCGAGCCGTTCCCATCGTGACCGTCCTCGCGCTGCCGGTCGCCGCACACGCCCAGACCGCCGACGGCGCGCACGCTGCGGGCGTCGCGATCGAGCTGCGGCTCGAGAGCAGCGACGGCCTACGCGACAGCGACTTCCCGGCCACCTTGCCCGCCGTCGGCGGCGCCATCTTCCTCGGCTACGCGATGCCGCGGCTCACCATCGGCCTCGGCCTCGACCTCGAGCGCACCAACTCCTCGTGGTCGGACGGCGTCACCGACAGCTCGTACACGACCACCGACTTCATCGTCATGCCGGGCGCACGGATCAGCCTCGCCCGCGCGGCCGACGGCCGCACCGAGCTGCTCGGCTCCGCTGACGTCGGCTACGGTCAGATGTCGGTCTCGTCGTCGCCCAGCGAGGGTGACGACCCCGAGCCGGTCGACCACTGGCGGGTGCAGGCCGGCCCCGCGCTGCGCTACTGGGTGAGCCCGTCGTTCGCGCTTGGCGCTACCACCGGCATCCGCCACGACAGCCTCGGCCAAAACACGCCGCTCGGCAACGGCACCAGCAGCTCGGACTCGCGATCGGTGACGTCGATCTACACCTCGCTCAACCTGACCGGCGTCTTCTGACCGCCGTGTGCTCGGCGGACGGAGGTCCGCGGTGAGCGACGACGAGCACGAGGACACGACGATCTACAGGGTCGTGGTCAATCACGAGGAGCAGTACTCGATCTGGCCGATCGGCCGCGAGCTCCCGGCGGGCTGGCGCGAGGTCGACAAGCAGGGCCCGAAGGCCGAGTGCCTCGCCTACATCGAGCAGGTGTGGACCGACATGCGCCGGCTGTCGCTGCGCAAGAAGGGAGGCGGCCAGCAGAACGCATATCGCAAACTGCCGAACGCCAGTGGGCTTTGCATCTTCTGCAACTTCGAGGCGAGGCTCGACCACGACGCCCTCGCGCACAGCCTTGGCTTCGAGCGCACGCGCGAGAGGGCCCACGGCCAGCCCGTGTACCGGCGAGGCAACGAGCTCATCAGCGCCGACGCTGGCCCCGGCGGGCTCCGGGCTGGCGGCCTCCGCCGCAGCGAGTTGACGAGGGCAGATCCTGGACCCTGTGGTGCGTGCCGATCTGCCCCGATCGGCACCGATCGGCTTCTCGAACGCAACCGCGGCCCATCGCGGCCGATAGCCGCCTCGATGACCGCGACGCCCTCGTCTCCCGTCACGATCGACCACCGCCCCGGGGTGATGGTCGTGGCCATGGACAAGCGAGATGCTGATCAGATGTGCGCGGAGTCCGCGGCGTGAGTGGCGACACCGACACGCTCGCAGTCCCGACACCCAGCGTCGCGCGATCCGGCTCCGCCGCGTCCGAGGACCATCGCGCCGATGCACCGCAGGTAGGCCTCCGCCGCGCGACCACCTCGCCTGCCGACCTCGCGCTCGCCCTCGCCGGCCGAGACGCCGATACACGCCCCGGGGCGCCGCGCGACGCCGCCACGCGCGAACGCGACGCCGAGGCGTACGCACGGGCGCTCCGATCCAGCGCACCGGTGAACGCCGCGGCCTACCTGCAGTCGTTCCAGCGCAGCGCCCTGCACCAGATGGGCGAGTACCTGCGAACACGGCCCATCACGACCGGCCATCCCGACCTCGACTTCGTCGCGCGATCGCCGCTGCCCTTCCTCGATCGCCTCGGGCGCATGCTCGACGTCGGCGACAGCCGTGACCTCGTCCTGCGGCTGCAAGCGTGCCTGGCGCCGACCGACCTGCTGGCGGTCGTCGATCGCAACCGTCCGCTCACCGACACCCGACGCAGCTATGCCGAGCTGATGGCCGAGGCAGGCGGCGTTCCCTTCGACGACGGCAACCCCTACGACGACGGCCCGCAGGGCCCGCGCGTCTGGGTCCCTGCGGTCGGCATCGCCATCGGCGCCGAGCTCGAGGCGCGCCTCACCGAATCGCTGGCCCGGATGGCGGCGCGCTACGTCGCGGTCGCCGCGCGCAAGCGACAGACCGCCCTCGCGGCCGGCACGATGCCCGCGAGCGTCGAGGCCGGCGAGCTGGTCCCGGCCCATCCGCTCGACTGGTACGTCGCGCGCGCGTTCGCCGAGGAGCCCGCGACCGTGGAGCCGAGCGGCGGCACGTTGCACGCCGATCCGCGCGCGGACGTCGACTACCACCGGGTGCGCGAGGTCGAATGGTTACCGCCGCCGTCGCCCTGGAACGCGGTGCGCCCGGTGCGACCCGCGAAGGCGAGCCGCGAGGCGATGGCGGCCCGGCTCCTCGGCGCACCGACCGAGGCCCACCGGCTGACGCAGGTCGGCGACTACTTCGTCGTGCCCGAGGAGCTGGCGGCGCGCTTCCCCGAGGCCACGAAGCACCGGCCCGCGGTCACCGGCACCAGCACCGACGCCGTGCTGTCGCTCGCGACGGGCACGCGTGCGGCCGAGGTCGCTGCGGCCGAGGCGCCGGCGCCAACGGCCGCGGTCCGCCACGGTGAGCTCGAGTCGCTCTGGACCCAGGTCGACGAGCGACTGCGCGGCCTCGCGCTCGTGACCGGCAAGCTCACGGGTCACGGCTCATCGCAGCAGCCCTGGCGACGCACGAAGCCACGCGCGCGCAGCTCGTCATGCTGGACCATGCAGCGGCCTCGAGCCGCGCCGAAAGCTTGCGGATGCAGCTTGGCTTGCTGACCGAGATCGCCGCGGAGGTCGGCGATCTCGCGACGACGCTCGACCGCCAGGCAGCGACCGATCCGGCCACGGAGCGGGTCACGTCCGCCCAGCGCGCGCGGCTCACGGCGCTCCTGCGCGCCGCCAGCCTCTCGCACCTGCCGTCGACCGGGCGGGCCGCGCTCGCGGAGGTGCGTGCGAACGACCAGGCGCAGCTCCTCGCGGCGATGGAGGCGCAGTTCACCGCGGCGGTCGGCCAGCTCGAGAGCGTCAGACAGGTGCGCGGCGCCGCGGCGGTGCAGCTCGCGCGCAGCGCCGCCGCCGTCGGCGCCGGCCTCGACGAGCGCCGCGACGAGCTGCGCACCGAGCTGGGCGTGATGGCGGCCGCGCTCCGCGGGGGGACCGCCACGGCCGATGGCTTCCGCGCGCTGTACGCGAAGCTGGAGGGCTTCCGCCTCGAGGTCACGCTGATCGCCGGCTTCGGCGCCGTCCAGCAGGTGCTCGACGCCGCCGAGCAGCTCGAGGGCTCGAGCTATGTCGCCGCCATGGGACAGGTTGACGACCTCGAGGAGGTGCGGGCCGGCGCGCGCCAGCTCCAGCTCGGCCTCGGCAAGGCCTTGCGGATCCGCCAGGAAGCGGAGCGCAAGGTCGCGGCGATGCGCGCGCGGCTCGGCGCCGGCGACCATGACGCGGCCGCCGAGGCCGCCGTGCAGGCGATCGCGCTCGACGGCGTCGCGCAGGTCAAGGCCGAGCTCCAGAAGATCGGCGGCGACGATCGAGTGCGCGTCTTCCTCGATCACGCGTACCGCGAGCTCGGCGACGCGCAGCACAAGGCGCGCATCCTGCAGATCGCCGTCATGGTGGGCGTGACCATCGCGGTGAGCGCCGTCAGCGAGGGGTTCGGCGATGCCGCCGAGGGCTACGTCATCGGCGCCGTCGGGCGCGGCGCGACCTCCGCCGACACGAAGATCGCAGTGCAGTCGCTGACGATGACCGCGATGATGCAGGCGCTCGACGGTCACGCCTCGGCGGGCCAGTTCGTCGAGGACCTCGCGACGAACGCGGCGATGGCCGGCGCCCTCCACGGGTTCGACGCGACGTTTCGCAAGACCGCCATGGCCGCGCGCATCGAGGGCGGCGCGGCCACCGCCGGCTATCGTCTCGCCAGGATCGGCGAGCTGACCGGTCGCACGCTCACGACTGCGGGTGCGATCATGTACGACGACACACCGACGGGGGAGCTGCGTGCGCGGGTCACGACGGCCGATGGCCGCGCAGAGATCGAGCTCGATGAAGGGCGCCGCTCGGACGACAGGGGAGCCGCGTCGCCATGAGTGCCGTCCTTCCGCCACAGGTCATCGTCACACCTGGACCAGTCCGCTCGTCGCTCGAGCTCGACCTCTTCGCCACGCTGCACCCCTGTCTCTGCGGTGAGAAGATCACGACCGGTTTGGACTACACGTCGGGACGGAGCGCGGATGGTCGCCGGCTGCGGGGTCTGAAGGGCGAGTGCCCGACCTGCGGGCGCGTCCGCATCTTCGAGTCATGGCAAGAGGTGCCGGCGCCCCCTCCGAGGCCCACGCGCGCGGATCTCGGTGCCCCATCGGACTTCTTCCTTGCCGAGGTCCGGAATCCGTCGCAGGTGATTGGACCGCACGAGCTCCTCGCGCTGTCCCTCGAGTTGGATCTCGCGCTCGATCCCGATCACCTCGAACCCAAGACCTTCCATGCGAACGTCCACAAGTGCTCGCCGGCCCTGCGGGCCCTCACCGAGTTGCTCAAGTTCATCCCCGACGGCGCGGATACCGTCCCCGACGACGCCTATCGCGACGGTGGCTGGCCCGAAGCGCGAGCGGCGCACCCCGAGTGCTACACGCGTGCCTGGATCGAGGACCGCCGCGCACGCGCCTTCGCGTTGCGCCAGCGCTATCTCGCCAACTGGCCTCGCATCGAGGCGCTCGAGGCCGCCGCGCCACGCAGCGCGCCGCCGCCGCGCGCGCGGCCGTTCGCGGAGGCGGCCCTCGAGGCGCACCGGATCTGGACGCTGAAGGGCGGCATCGGCCTCGGCACCCGCCTCGAGGTCGCCGAGCAGGACGCGAGCGGCGTGAAGGTCGCCGCCAGACCGCTCGCCGGCATGGTCGCCGATCACGTGACGTTCGACCGCGCCGACTTCTCGTTCGCGACGCTCGACGCCGCGGAGTGGACCGGGTGCTCCGCGCGCGAGGCGGGCTTCGGCAGCACGAGCCTCGTCGGCGCCACGCTGGTCCACTGCCACTTCGATCGCGCGCACCTCGGCCTGACCAAGCTCGGCGAGGCGACCGTGATCGGCTGCACCTTCGACGGCGCGAACCTCGACCGCTCGACCTGGTACCGCGCCAGCGTGCGCGAGTGCAGCTTCCACGGTGCGCGCTTCGGCAATGCCGCGTTCGACAACGCCGTCTTCACCGACTGCGACTTCCGCGGCGCGGACTTCTCGCTCTTGACGGAAGAGCTGCTCGGGACGATCCACGACGCGCTGTTCGAGCGCTGCGACCTGCGCGGCACCCGCTGGGCCGGGCGGACCATGCGGCGCGCACGCTTCGTCAACTGCAGGTTCGCCGACATCGGCGCGCCGCCGACCAGCGTCGCCTACGTCGACCTCGTCGAGCCCGATCTGTCGCCCGACGCGACCGGCACGCCGGGCGCGACGCGCGAGGACTGGTGCCGCGTGCTCGGGATCGACCTCGCCAAGGTCGCCGCCGAGGACCAGCAGATCCGCGACTACTGGACGCGTCGCTGGATCGCCGACGGAGATGATCCGAACGCACCCGAGCTCGAGGACCTCTTTCACCACCCCGCGCGCCGCGAGCGCCGCCGCGGCTGAGCGCCCCCCGCCCTGGACGTCCTGGCCCGAGAAGCTCGCCGCGTCGTCGCGGCGACACCGAGGCGCTGGAGGAGCGGCCTGGCGCAGTGGTGCCCGGCGCGGAGGATGACGCCCCGGCCGCTGGTGAAGGCGCGAGCCTCCTTCGCCCGCAGGCGTACGCCCGCATCGTGCGGAACCCACGTCTCGGGCCCCTCGTCCATCTCTGGGTAGCGGCTGACCGCGCGGAACCCGATGCCGGCGGCGCGCGGCGGCGCGATCCGGACGCAACCGGCGCGGGGGGCGGTCGACAACGGGCCCGCCATCCACGGCGAGGAACCCATGACCCGACGAGCCCCGTTGCTTCTCACCCTCGGCCTCGCGTGCGCGCTGCCGCACGCCGCCGCCGCCCAGGTCCCGACCGCCACGATCGAGGCGGAGCAGCTCTTCAAGGAGGGCAAGCGGCTGATGGCCGCCGGCGACTACGCCCAGGCGTGCGAGGCGTTCGAGGGCAGCCTGCGCCAGGATCCGGCGGTGTCGACGCGGCTCAACCTCGCCGACTGCCGCGAGAAGAACCAGCAGTACGCGAGCGCGTGGGGCCACTTCATCGCCGCCGCGCACGACGCCCGCGGCAACCTCGGCGAGTCGCAGATGAAGCAGGTCGCCGAGGCGCGCGCCGCCGCCCTCGAGCCGCGCCTCTCGCACCTCATCATCAACGTCGCCGACGAGGCGCGCATCGACGGCCTGGTCATCACCCGCAACGGCGAGCCGGTCGACCCCGCGACCTGGAACCGCGACCTGCCCGTCGACGGCGGCACCTACGTCATCGCCGGCAAGGCGCCCGGCTACGAGCCGTGGTCGACGACGGTCACCGTCCACGCCGCCGAGGACAAGCAGTCGGTCAACGTCCCGCGCTTCGCCAGCCTCGCGGGCCCGGCCGCGGTCACCACCGCCGACACCGGCGCCGCCGCCGACACCGCCACCACCGACGCCAGCGTCCGTCCGTCGCGGCTCACCGGCCGCCGCAAGCTCGCGCTCGTCGCGTGGACGCTATCCGCCGGCGGCGCGGCGACCGCCATCACGTTCGAGCTCTCGGGCCGCGGCGCCTACGCCGACGCCGTCGCCTCGCCCGACAACGCCGCGCGCCACTCCCTCACCGCCGACGCCAACCGTGATCGCACCATCGCCACGATCGCGGGCGCCACCGCCGCCGCGACGCTCGCCACCGGCCTCTACCTCTGGTTCTCCGGCCGCCCGCACCCCGTCACCCTCGTCCCCACGCCCTCCGCCGACGCCCCCGGCGCCACCCTCGTCGGCCGCTTCTGATCGGCCGCCCACGAGACAATCACCGAGGCCAGCCATGCCACACCACATCCGCATCGCCGCGCTGCTCCTCGCCCTCGCCGCCTGCAAGTTCCCCTACCCCGGCGACGTCCCCGATGACGCCCACCCCGCATCCGACGCGCCGGATCTCGAGGACGGGAACAGGGACGATGGTCCTGCACCCGATGCCGCACCTGTGCCGCGGACGATCGCGTTCACGTCCGATCGCACCGGCAATCGCGAGATCTTCACGATGAGGCTCGACGGCACGATGGTCACCAACCTGAGCAACAACTCAGCCTCCGACACGTCGCCGTTGTGGGCGCCGACAGGCGATCGGATCGCGTTCCTCTCCGATCGAACGGGCGTGCAAGAACTCTACGTCGTCGGCCTCGACGGAACCAACCTGACCAACGTCTCCCACGGCCAAGCCGCTGAACCCGTGTGGGCTCCCAATGGGACGAACCTCGCCTTTGCGAGCACTCGCACGGGTCAGGCGCAGATCTATGTGGGCAGGACCGACGGACCTCCGCCAGCGCAGGTCACGTTCGACGCGACCGACACCAGCTTCTCCCAGGTCGCGTGGTCACCTGACGGCGCGCGCCTCCTGTACACCAACGGGACCTCGCTGGCGACGATGAACACGGATGGGTCGGATCCTCGCGTCATTGCGAGCGACGGCATCTACCTCTGGCCCATGTGGAGTCCGGACGGCCAGAAGGTGCTCTTCGACGGGCGGCCGAAACTATTCTTCGAGATCTACGTCGCGAACAGTGATGGCTCCGATCTCGTCGATGTAACGAGTACGCCGGCGGTGCACGAGCGGGAGGCGCGGTGGTCCCCGGATGGATCGCAGATCGTCTTCGTGGGGTCAGCGCCCAGTCCCCAGTACGTCGACATCGAGACCGTCCGCCCTTCCGGCGCGGGACGGGCCAATCTGACGATGAACAGCACCGTCGAAACGCAGCCCCAGTGGTCTCCAGATGGGACCACGATCATGTTCGTCGCGCAGGGCGACATCTTCACGATGGCTGCCGACGGTGGCGCGATCGCTAACATCGGAGCGGCTCCGAGCACGGAGGCCGACGCGACCTGGAAGCCGGCTCCTTGACCAGAGGCGTGGTTCGACAGTTCCGGGTTGGTCGAACCGCGCTCGCGGTAGTTGCCCATTGAGAACACCCGCGGACGCACGCATGATCGACCGATGCGACCTGGACACGTGGCTGCGTCGGCATTCCTCTTGGCGTCCGTCGCGCTGGCCCGCTCAGCCCACGCCCAGTTAGAGTTGAAGAACGACGGGTTCACGACCGGGGCACAGGTTGATTTCGAGGGCGGCTTCCACGACGGCGAGATCGGGGCATCTCGCTTCCTGGCGCCAGGTCCCCGCCAACTGCAAGCAGTGCAGCTCCTCTTCGGCGGCAATACTGCCACTCGGACCATCACGCTTCAGATCTGGGACGACTCACAAGGCGGGAGCGACCCCGGAGCGATGATCTACGAGGGCGACTTCGAGCTCACCGGCGCGAACGACGCGATGCAGTCGCTCGACCTGTCTGGTGAGAACGTCTTCGTTCCGGCGCAATTCCGTGCCGGCATCCAGTTCCAGGGGGCGCCCGACGTGGACCTCGGGTACCCGTCGATCGCTCGCGATATCGACGGCTCGATCGCGGCAGACAAGAACTATCTCTACGCCGTCGTGGCAGGCCAGTTTCACTGGTATCGCTCCAAGGATCTGGGCCTGCAGGGGGACTGGGTCATAAGGGCGGTCGTGGCGGATAGCGGGGGGACGCCGGATGCGGGGGTGACGATCGATGCGAGCCCGGGGACGCCGGATGCGGGGGGCGGCGGGCCGGATGCGGGGGGCGGGAGCTGCAACGGCAACGGGGATTGCGACGTCGGCGAGTACTGCGACCTCGACACGCGTGCGTGCACGTTCGATTGCCGGCACGATACGGACTGTCCGGATAACGGACAGTGCAACAGCCTCGGGCAGTGCATCGCG
>DASZXE010000286.1:0-2077 GCA_035546475.1 Kofleriaceae bacterium | reverse complement strand
TGCATCGCGCGGGTCGGCTCCTCGTCGGTGAACGCGTCGGCGTCGGCCTGCGCGGTCTGCGCCGCCTGGGTGCCGGTGCCCTGGGCCACGCCCGGGGCCACCGCCGCCGCCGCCGCGGCCGGCTCCGTCCGCAC
The DNA here is from genome assembly GCA_035546475.1 of Kofleriaceae bacterium. Taxonomy (GTDB): domain Bacteria; phylum Myxococcota_A; class Polyangia; order Haliangiales; family Haliangiaceae; genus UBA2376. The sequence continues at coordinate 1,943 of DASZXE010000286.1, read as the reverse complement.
GACGACGATGCCCGGCTCGCTCGGCGGCAACGTCGACGCCAGCTCGCCGGTCGGCTGCTTCGACGCCTCGTCGGTCGCGTGCAGCGCGTCGAACGTGCGGTCCCACGCGTCGAGCTCGGACTGGAGGTCGTCCTCCTCGCCCGGCGGCACCGGCGCGAACGGATCGGAACCGGTGCCGCTCATCGAGCGCCTCCTGGCGCCGGCGCGCCGTCGATCGTCAGCCCGCGCCGGCGGCGCAGCGACAGGTACGGGGCCGACACGGTCCACACCGCGAGATCGAGGCCGACCGGATCGGTCGCGAGCGTGCGGCCGCCGCGGCCGACGTCGATCGCCTCGAGCGCGACGTGCAGGTCGCCGGCGAACGCGAGCCCGGCCCGCGCGCCCGACGACACGACCGCGCTCCGCCAGCCGGGCACGTCGCGCACCTCGGCGAGCCGCCCGGCGAGGCCCGCGATCGTCTTGCGATCGCGGCGCGCCAGGTGCTTCGTCACCAGCCGGGTGCGCTCGGCGACCGCGGCGTCGTCGCCGCGGCACAGCTCGGCCAGCGCCGGCGGCACCGGCACCTCCGACGCGCGCAGCGCGGCGACCAGGTACCAGGCGACCTCGGCGTCCTTCAGCTCGGCGAGCGCGGCGGTGCGATCGGCGACCTGCCAGCTCGCGCGGCCCAGGAGGAAGCGGGCCATCGGCGTCGCGCCCGACGCGACATCGGCGCCGAGGCAGAGGATCGGCGTCCCCGCCGAGAACGCGCGCGCCTGGCCGGGCCGGACCTCGCTGACGTAGATCTCGACGTCCTCGACGCCGAGGCTGGCGAGGCAGGCGGCCGCCGGCTCGAACCGCTTGCCGAGGGCCTTGAGCGCCACCCGGTCGCCGCGGTGGAAGCCGAGCCGCGCGGGATCGATGCCGATCGAGTCGTGGACCGCGGCCGAGGCGGCGCGCCACAGCTCGGTGAGGAGGCCGCCCGAGCCGGGTGCCTGCAGGGCCGCGCGCGCGTCGGCGTCGAGGAGCTGGCGCGACGGCGCGGGCGGCGGCGCCGCGCGGCCGGCGGCGAGGAGCGCCTGCTGCTCGGCGGTAGGCGTCGCCAGCGCCTCGACGACGGTGAGCGCGAGCCACTGGCCGTCGCGGTCGCCGCGCCAGCCGAACACGCTCGCCAGCCGATCGTAGAGCGGCGCGACGGCGGGGCTGTCGGCGATCGCCGCGCGCAGGTCCTGGACCGCGCGCTCGAGCACCGCGGTGCGCCGCGCCGGCTGCTGCGCGCCCGACAGCTCGGCGAGCTCGCGGACCAGCTCGAGGTTGATCGCGTCGAGCTGGCGGCCGCGCTCGAACGCGGCGATCGCCTCGGCGTGATCGTTCAGCCGGTCGCGCAGGAGCTGGCCGAGGCGCAGCTCGTCGCGCGCGCGCTCGCCCGGCGTGGCGCGCAGCCGCGCGATCTCGCGCAGCTCGCGGGTGACGCGCCGCCAGTCCTGCGCGTGGCTGGCGAGGCCGACGAGGCGCTCGCGGTGGCCGAGATCGGACGGCGCCGCGGCGATGACGTGCTCGAGCTGCTCGATCGCGCCGCCGACGTCGCCGAGGTCCTCGGCGAGCAGCTTCGACAGCACCAGCTCCGCGTCGGAGCGCGCGCGGCCCTCGCGCTCGACGGCGAGGTAGCGCCGCCACAGCTCGGCGGCGGCCGCCGCGTCGCCGATCGACGTGTGCACCTCGGCCTGCACGCGCAGCGCCTCGCGGTGCGACGGCGCGAGCTCGAGGACGCGGTCGAGATCGTCGGCGGCGCCGCGGATGTCGCCGACCGCGCGGCGCACCTGCGCGCGCTCGAACAGGATCGGCACGATCCCCGGATCGGCGGCGCCGCGGCTCTCGAGCCAGGTGAGCCGCGCGCTCAGCGCCTGCACGAGCCCGCGCGCGTCGTCGTGCTGGCGCAGGATCACGCACAGCCGATCGAAGACCGC
>DASZXE010000285.1:0-3480 GCA_035546475.1 Kofleriaceae bacterium | reverse complement strand
GGCCGGGCGCTGCTCGCCAAGGCGCTCGCCGAGGGGGTCGCCACCGCGCGCGACCGCGACAAGGTCCGCGAGGCGGCCGCGCTGCTGGTCGCCGGCAACGAGCACCGCGAGGCGGGCGGCGCGCTCGAGAAGATCGCCGACTTCCAGGGCGCGGCGGCGGCCTACTCGGCCGGCGGGCTCGTCGAGCTGACCGAGGCCGCGCTGGTCGAGGACGAGCGGGCCGCCGGCCGCGCGCACGTCGCGCGCGACGCGTTCGCCGACTACCAGCTCCACCTGCGGCTCGGCCGCCGCGACGACGCCCGCGCCGCGCTCATCCGCTGCCTCGAGGAGGCGCCCGACCGCGAGCACCGGCGGCTGCTCGACGAGCTCGAGGCGCGCATCATCACGTCGGGCAAGGTCGAGCTGCGGCCGCGCGGGCGCCCGCCGATCGCGATCTCGGCGCGGCCGACGTCGATCATCGGCCGCGATCCGCTGTGCGAGCTGCCGCTGCGGCCGGGCAGCGTCTCGCGCCACCACGCGGCGATCGCCGTCGACGCGGCCGGTCCGGCGCCGCGCTTCACCATCCGCGACGCCGGCTCGCGCAACGGCGTGCTGATCGGCGGCCTGCCGATCGCCGGCGCGATGCCGCTCGCCGAGCGCGGCACCGTCGAGCTGTCGGAGGACTGCCGGCTCGCGTACGAGGTCGCCGGCGAGCCGGCCGCGCTCGTCGTCACGGTGGCGAACGGCCTCGATCGCGGCCGCGTCCTGGTCGCGGCGGCGCCCGACCGCGTGATCGATCTGCGCCGGCTCGACCTGCCGTGCGAGCTGCTGTTCACCGACGGCCGTCCGCTGCTCGGACGCTCCGGCGGCGGGCTCCTCCTCGGCGATGCGCCGATCGCGGCGGGCCGCGTGCAGCTCGTCGTCGGCGACCTGCTCACGATCGACGGCCTCGTGATCGAGGTGGCCGGGTGAGCGACGCCGGCGAGCGGCCCGGCTTCTTCGCGCGGCTGTTCGGGCGCCGGCGGCTGCCGCCGGTGCCGACGCCGCCGGTCGAGCCGCTCGTCCTCCGCCACGAGGACGACACCTGGCTCGAGCAGCTCGTGCTGGCGATCGGCGACGGCCGCCGCCGCGACGAGCTGGGCGGCCGCGAGACGCTCGCCCGCATCGACGGGCTGTGGCAGGCCGGCCACGAGCGGCTGGCGACCGAGTGGCTCGAGAAGCTGATCGCGATCCCGGAGGCCGACGCCGCCGCGGTGACGACCTTGCGCGCGGCGCTCGTCGAGCGGCTCGATCAGCGGCGCGAGCTCGAGCGCGGCCTCGATCACCTGGAGGCGCTGACCGCGAGCGAGGCGCACGCGACCCGCGCCCACTACCTGCTCGCCGAGTACCACCGCGCGCGCGGCGACGACCTCGCGGCCCTGCGCCACTACGAGGCGGTGCTCGCCCGCGACGTCGACTATCCGAACGTGCTGCCGCGCGTCGAGCGGCTGCGCGACGCGCGCGGGCTGTCGGCGCCGACGGCGGGCGAGACGATCGCCGGCGCCGCCATCGCGGGCGTGTCGGGCGGCGCGCGCTACCGGCTGGTGCGCGAGCTCGGCCGCGGCGCGACCGGCGTCGTCTACCTCGCGCGCGACGCCGAGCTCGAGCGCGACGTCGCGGTGAAGCTCCTGCACCCGCACCTGGCGGCGGCGCCGCAGGCGGACGCGGTCAAGCGCTTCTTCCACGAGGCGCGGGTGATGGCGTCGTTGCGCCACCCGAACCTGGTGGCGGTGCTCGACCTCGAGGAGAAGGCGCGGCGGATCGTCCTCGAGCTGGCGGCCGGCGGCACGCTGCGCGACGCGCTGCGCGAGCGCGGGCCGCGCACGCTGCGGCGCTCGCTCGAGCGGCACTGCCAGATCCTGTCGGCGCTGACCGCGGCGCATCGCCGCGGCATCGTCCACCGCGATCTCAAGCCTGCGAACCTGATGTTCCGGCGCGATCCGGACCTGCCCGGCGACGAGGTGATGCTCGGCGACTTCGGCATCGCGCACCTGCCGGACGCGAGCGGCGCGGTCGGCGCCGAGGCGGCGCGCGGGCGGCGCGAGGCGGTCGGCACGCTCGCGTACATGCGCCCGGCGCAGCGGCGCGGCGAGGCGCCCGAGCCGGCCGACGATCTGTATGCGGCGGCGGTCGTGCTGTTCGAGATGCTGAGCGGGCGGCTGCCGTGGGCGCGCGAGCACGTGCTGTCCGGTCAGCGGACAGCCGGCGACCTGCGGCTGCCGGCCGAGGTGCGCGCGCAGGGGCCGGCGGCGCTCGTCGACGCGGTGCAGGCGCACCTCGACGCGCTCACCGGCGCCGATCCGGCGCGCGTGCCGACCACGGAGGCGGCGCTGGCGGAGGGCTGGAGCCTGCGCGAGCAGGCGATCGCCGCGGGCGACGACGCCTGACGCCGGCGCTCGGGGCCCACGCCGCGCGGACGGCGGCGACGGCTCGGAAGGAGCTTCGCAGCCGTCGCGAGCCTGGATGACCGCGGCCGTTCACCGACCGGCGGCGAGCGTCGGCGCGTCGCCGCCAGCGGAGCCTGGGTTCAGGGCAGCTTCTCGAGGCGCGACTTGATGAGGGCCGCGTCCTTCGCGTGCGGCGACAGCTTGAGGTACGCCTTGTACTCCTTGGCGGCCTTCGCGCGATCGCCGAGGCGATCGTAGACGAGGCCCATCGCGCGGTGCGCGACGGCGTAGTGCGGGTCGCGATGGACGGCGGACTCGAAGAGCTGGAGCGCCGTCATGTTGTTGCCGATCATGAAGCTGGCCTGGCCCTCCTTGTAGAGGGTCGCGGCGCTGGGGCCGGCGGGCTTGTGGACGGTGGCGTCGCTGCCACTGCCGGAGCCCGAGCCGCTGGCGACGCTGCCGCTGCCGCTGCCCGGCTCGGCGACGGCCACGCTGCCACTGCCGCTGCCCGGCTCGACCGCCGCGACGCTGCCGCTGCCGCTGCCCGGCGCGACGACGGCGACGCTGCCGGTGCCACTTCCGTGATCGACGACGGCAGGCGCGCTCCCCGAGCCTGCGGCGACGTGCGACGTCGTCGGACGCGAGCCATGGCCCGCCGGCGGCGTCGCAGACTCCGCGCTGCCGTGGTGTCGCGTCAGCAGCACCACCGCGACCACCGCGACCGCGGCAACGCCGACGATGATCGGGATCAGCGGTGACCGCCGCCGCGCGGCGGGTGTGGTCGGCAGCGCGACCAGCATCTGCGGGGGCGGCAAGGTCGCGGGCGCTCGATCGTTCGGATCGTCGAGCTCGTCGTCGAACTCGCCCTCGAACGGCGCGGGGGCCCACGGCGCCGGCGCCGCGACGGGGAACGAGCCGGACGTCTGCATCGGCTTCGGCGGACGGCCCGCGGGGGCCGCGCCGTCGCCCGGCTCGGACGAGGCCGGCGCCTGCATCGACGCGAGGCGGATCATCGGGATCGGCGCACGATCGGGCGCCGCGCTCACCGGGCCATCGCCCGCGCCGGCGCCGCCCT
>DASZXE010000284.1:0-2169 GCA_035546475.1 Kofleriaceae bacterium | reverse complement strand
CCCGCGGCGACCGCCGCCGCACCGGCGACGAGCCGCCGCGATCGCGGCCTCGCCTGCGCGCCCGCCGGGGGCGCGGCCGTCGGAGCCCGAGCCGCCGCCGCCACGTCCGGCACCACCGCCGCCGGCCCCGCGCCTTCTGCTTCATCTTCATCGGCCACCGTCGCCGCCGCCGAGCGCTGCGTCCGGTCCGCGGTCAGCACCTCGAGCGGCACCGCGACGCCCGGCTCGCCTCGTCGCGCCTCGTCGCCCCACACCTCCGCCATCCACGCCGCGAGCTGCCGCTCCGGCGACGGCCCCGGGGTCTCCGCCCGCGCGCCGATCAGGTACGCCTCGAGCGCCTCCTGCAGCTCGTGCGCGTCGGCGTGGCGCTGCTCGCGCTCGCGCGCCGTCGCCCGCGCGATCACCGCCACCAGCGCCGGCGGCCCGGCGGGCAAGGCCGGCAGCTCGCCCGACGTCGCCAGCGCGCGCAGCGCCTCCGGATCGTCGCCGGGCCGCGGCCGCGTCCCCGCCAGCATGCTCCACAGCACCAGCCCGAGCGCGTACAGGTCGGCGCGCCCGTCGATCGGCTCGCCGCGCGCCTGCTCGGGCGCCATGTACGCCCAGGTGCCGCGCACCTGCGCGTCGCCGTCGCCGGCCAGGGTCGCGACGCCGAAATCGGCGAGCTTCACCTCGCCCGCCCACGACAGCAGCACGTTGCGCGGCGTCACGTCGCGGTGGATGACGCCGGCCGGCCCGCCCTCGGGCGTGCGCCGGTGGTGCGCGTGATCGAGCGCGCGGCAGCACTCCGACGCGACGTACGCCGCGAGCAAGGGCGGCATCGGCCGCGCCGCCCGCGCCAGCGTCGAGCCGAGGTCGCGGCCGTCGACGTACTCCATGGCGAGGAACGCGTCGTCGCCGACCCGCCCGAAGTCGAACACCGGCACCACGTTCTGGTGGCCGAGCGACATCGACACCCGCGCCTCGCGCATGAACAGGTCGAGCAGCGCCGGGTCGCCCGCCCGCTCGCGCCGGATCCGCTTCACGACCAGCCGCTTCTCGAGCCCCGCCACCCGCCGCCGCGCCAGGTAGACCTCGGCCATGCCGCCGCGTCCGAGCATGCGCAGCAGCTCGTAGCGTCCGAGGGCCTCGATCATCCCCGTCAGTATAGCCAGGACCTCCCGACCCACCTGTGCAAGTCCTGCGGTTGACCCCGGGCGGCCCCCGACCCATCATGCGCCGGTGGTCCCCCGGTTCGCGCGGCTGATCGCCCTGGCGGTCGTCGTCCACCTGAGCGGGACTGCTGCGGCGGCGGCGGCGCCGGCCCGATCCAGCGCGGCGCCGGCCGCCGACCTCGTCGTCTACTGGTCCGCCGGCGGCGAGGCCGCGATCGCCGACCGGGTGCGCGCGACCGCGCAGGCCCACGGCGCGGCGCTCGTCGATCGCTCGCCGGCCGCCGAGGCCGCCCCCGAGGCGCCCGGCATGCTCGCCGCCGGCATCGCCGCCTACGACGAGCTCCGCTTCGACGACGCGGCGGCCGCCTTCGATCAGGCGCTCGCCGCCTGCGATCGCACCGGCGCCGCCGGCCTCGAGCGCGACGCCCTGGCCGACCTGCTCCTCTATCGCGGCCTGACGCACATCCAGCGCAACCAGGCCGGCGCCTGGGACGATCTGGTCGCCGCCGCGCGCGTCGATCCGACCCGCATCCTCGATCCGGTCCGCTTCCCGCCGCGCGCGATCGACCAGCTCACCCGCGCGCGCCAGGCGGTCGCCGCGGCGCCGCGCGCGCACGTCGAGGTGTCGGCGCCCGCCGGCTGCGCGGTCACCGTCGACGGCGCCGATGCGCCCGACGGCCGCGCCGAGGTCGCCGACGGCGAGCACTGGATCCGCGCGACCTGCCCGGGCCGCCGGCCGTGGGGCGACCGGGTCACCGTCGACCGCGAGCCGATGCCGGTGGTCGCCGCGCCGGAGACGATCACGCCGCCGGCCGACGACGACGCGCTCATCCAGGGCCGGGTCGCGGGGGCGGCGGCGGTCGTCGATGTCCGGATCGCGGACGGTTTCGCCCGCCTGCGCCGCCGCGCGATCGACGGCCGCGAGCTGGCGCGCGCGACGGTCGCGGTCAGCGGCCCCGAGCCGGAGCTGGCGGTCGCCGACGCGCTCGCCCGCCTGCTGGCGGCGCCGGCCGCCGCG
>DASZXE010000283.1:0-10054 GCA_035546475.1 Kofleriaceae bacterium | reverse complement strand
CCTCTCTCTCCGCTTTCATCTTCTCGGGGTGTAACGCAGCAGCAGAGCGCGCGGCCGAGGTTTCCGAGGGACCGGCTCCGCGCCTGCGCGCGCCAGGGCGCGAGCCGGTGGGTTCGGGTCCGCGAGGCCGCAGGTGCGATTCCTGTCACCCCGACGAAAGCGAGGAGCCGTAGTTCAACAGCAGAATCCCGGTCCGACATGCCGGTGACGAAGGTGCGATTCCTTCCGGCTCTACCAGTCACGCATGGGGCTGTAGCTCAACAGGAGAGTGCCGGCTCGGCAGACCGGCGACGAGGGTGCGACTCCCTCCAGCTCCACCATCATCGACGTCGTTCGTCTCGAGGAGGCGCCGCGCTCGCGGCCGCCTCCGCACCTTGGCCCTGGATACGTCTGGCGACGTTGGCTCACTGTCTATGAGTATCTAGGCGAGTTCGATTCTCGTCAGGGCCGCTACGCGCGTGTGCACGAGCCGTGTCGATCTCGATCGCCGCGGCGGCCCGCGCGCCTGGGCTGCGTCATCCAATGGAAGGATCCACCGCTCGCACCGGTGCAATGGGGGTTCGAGTCCCCTCCAGTCCACTGCTCGGCTCGTCGCGTCTCGCATCCCGGATGGAGCCGGATGGAGATGGAGAGGAGCGAGGACACGTCGTCACGCGCGCTCGTGGTCGAACAGCGTAGGCACACGGCTGCAACCCGTGATCATCCCGGTGCAAGTCCGGGCGAGCGCTCCAGCCTCTGCACCGACGGAACCAGTCCACCTGGGGGTGGAGTCGTCCTCACACGGCGACCGCGGAGAGTTCGATCCTCTCGGTTCCGACCACGCCGCGCCCGCGCCCGCGCGGCGCAAGTGCCCATCTGGTGATCGTGGCTTCGACATGCTCCCCTGGTACGGGAGAGAGGAGGGTTCGAATCCCTCGGTGGGCTCCACGTCGTCCGTCTCTCGCTCTCGCTCCTGTCGACCGGCCGCGCCTCGCCGCCGGCGGACGACCATGCCTCCGCGCACGGACGCGGCCCGGGTCTCCGAATCCCGGGAACGGTGGTTCGACTCCACCCGGTGGCACCGCGCTCACGCCCCCGTCGCACGGACGCACGCCGGGTCTCCTACATCCGGTCGCGGTGGTTCGACTCCACCCGGTGGCACCGCTCGCACCCTCGCTCGCGCCCACATCGTCCAGCGGCGAAGACACCGGCTTTTCACCCCGGGAAGGACGGTTCGATTCCGTCTGTGGGTACCACCGCCCGCGATCGGGGCGCGCCCGCCCGCCCGCGCGCGCGGCGTGCGATGATCCTCCGATGGATCGCGTCGCCCGTGCGCTCGAGCTCGCCGACCGGCTGTCCGCCGGCGAGGCGCTCGCGCCGCCGGCGCCGGTCGCCGCGCGCCGCTCGGTCGCGCTCGGCGATCCGCAGGCGACCGCCGCGCGCCTGTTCGCGCTGCTCGACCACCAGCAGCTCCTCGGCGACGACGGCTGGCTGCGCCCCGACGTGCAGCTCGTCAGCATCGGCGACCACTTCGACTTCGGCACGCGCGCGCAGGGGACGCTCCCGCAGGCGCAGGCCGACGGCCCGCGCTTCCTGCGCTGGCTCGCCGCCCACCCGCCTGGGCAGGTGACGATCCTGCTCGGCAACCACGACGCCGCGCGCGTCATGGAGCTGGCGTTCGCCGACGACGAGCGTTTCGAGGCCGCCGCCGCGCTGGCGACCGACCTGGTCGCGCTGCGCGACGTCGATCCCGCGGCCTACGCCGAGCGCGTCGCCGGCGAGTACGCCACCGCCTACCCGGAGCTGCCCGGCCCGGGGCTCGTGCACCGCGACTTCTCGGCCTTCACCGCCGGGCAGCGCGCGCTCGTCGCCGAGCTCCTGCTCGCCGGGCGCATCCGGCTGGCGGCGACCGCGACCCGCGGCGGCGTGCCGGTCCTGCTCACCCACGCCGGGATCACGCTGCGCGAGCTGGAGCTGCTCGGCGCCGTCGACGAGCGCGAGCCGTCGGCGCTGGCCGCCGCGCTCGACGACCACCTGCGCCGCGCGGTCGACGCGGTCGCGCCCGACTGGCGCGCCGGCCGCCCCGCCGCGCTGAGCCTCGCGCCGCTGCACGTCGCCGGCGCGACCGGCGCCGACGATCCCGAGCTGCCCGAGGGCGGCGGCCTGCTGTACCACCGGCCCGCCGATCCCGACCGGCCCGGCGCCGATCGCTCGTGGGAGCTCGAGCGGACGCGGCCGCGACGCTTCCATCCGGTGCGGCTGCCGCGCGGCCTCGTCCAGGCGTGCGGCCACACCGGCCACGCGAAGTGCGTCGCCGAGCTGGTGCGCTGGCGCGATCCCGCGCTCGTCGAGGGCCCCGCCGGCCTGCGCACGCTGCGCGTCGATGGCGACGTCGTCCAGTACCACCTCGGCGCGTCGGCTCCCGGCGCCGACAGCGCGGTCCTCTACATGATCGACCCGACGCTGCACCGCGCCGCGGACGTCACCGCGATCGACGTCCTCGAGCTCGACGCCGGCTCGATCGCGGCGAGCTGACGCAGGCCGTGGCGGCCGCGGCGCGCGGCGAGCGGCGAGCGGGGAGCGGCGAGCGGCGAGCGGCGAGAACCGTCAGGCCTTGCCGCGGATGGCCGCGACGACGGCGCGCTCGTCGGGGAAGTCGCCGTGGCCCTTGTCGAGCACCTTCTGGCCCTCGAGCCAGATGGTGAACTCGCCGCGCCCTCCCGGTGTCAGCGTCACCTCCGCGCCCAGCTCCCGCTTGATGATGGCCGCCGCACGGGCAGCCTGCGGCTTGTAGCTTCAAGCCACGCAGTAACGGATCTCGGCCTTCATGCCGCGAGCTTGGCACGCCGCTCGCGCCGAGGGGAGAGCCGCCGACCTGAACGCCATGCGCGCGCGGCCGATCCATCGATCGAACCAAGGCGAAGCCACCGCCGAGCCGACACGCCGCACCGAGGCGCCATGTCCCCATCGTCGCACCCCCGCGCAACGCTGCCCACCGCCCGCCTCGTCGAGCGCAGCCACCGGCTGGCCGACCTGCCCGCGCCGCCGCTGCGCGCGAGCCTCGAGCGCAGCCTCGCGCCGCTCGCCGCCGCCTCGCGCGACGTCGCCGCGATGCTCGTCGGCCTGTGGCCGCTCACCGCCATCGCGCTCCTCGCCGCCGCCCTGGTCGCCTCCGCCGCCACCTGACGGCGTCGAGGACCGGGCCTGACCGCGGCCACGATCGCGCCCGCGGTCCACCCGGCGCGGCCCGCGCAGCAGCCCGCGCGGCGCCCGGCTACGAGCGGTCGCGGACGGAGTACTCGAGCTTCCAGCGGCCGGCGCCGTCGCGGGCCTGGCACCAGAGCTCGAGGGTGCCGACCTCGGTGACGTGGGCGGTCAGCGTCACCGGGACGACGTCGCCGGCCTTGCGGCCGCCACCGGCCTCGACCTCCTGCTCGACGGGATCGAGCTCGGCGAGCTCGGCCGCCGCGGGATCGACGAGCGCGCCGACCGGATCGTCCTTGCGCGCCGACGACGCGAAGAAGCGGAACGTCGACGGCTCGCCGACGACCAGGCCGAGATCGTCGTCGGGCAGCTCGGCGCTCGAGCCCTCCTCCATGCCCATCGGCGCCACGCACAGGGCCTTCACCGGCGGCGCGAAGCCGGGGATCGCCGGCGCCGCCGCCTCGATGCCGATGTAGTACGCGCGCGCCGTGCCGCCGCGGATGCGGATGCCGCGCCCGCGCCGCACGTTGCCGTAGTAGGCGGCGCCGAGCGCGACCGCCAGATCGAGATCGGTCCCCTCGAGCTCGCGCGGCTCGCGGCCGTACCAGTCGCCGACGACGCCGCGCACGCGTGTCCGGATCGCGGACGCCTTCATGACGCCGCCGTTCCACAGGATCGCCGTCGGCGCGCTGTCGTGCCGGTCGAGGAACTCGGCGAGGTGCTTCGTCACCGCCGGGTCGGCCGCGTAGGCGAGGCCGAGCTCGCGCAGGCCGGCCGCGCGCCGCTTCGCCGGCCGGTCGTCGGCGCCGCACGCGGGGAAGAAGCCGTCGACGAGCTGCTTCACCGCGTCCTCGCGCCGCACGTCGACGCGCAGCGTGCCGCCGATCAGCTTCGAGCCGCGGCCGAGCAGCGACACCGGCACCGTCTCGGGCGCGCCGTCGACGAGGAGCTGCTCCTTCGCGCGCCGGCACGCGTGGACGAGCGCGCGCTGCTGCAGGCCGTCGAGCTGCTTGCCCTGCGCCGCCAGGGTCTGGCCGGCGACCGCCGCCAGCGCGAGGTCCATGTTGTCGCCGCCGAGCAGGATGTGATCGCCGACGGCGACGCGCTCGATCGCGAGGTTGCCCCGCTCGTCCTTGATCTCGATCAGCGAGAAGTCGGTGGTGCCGCCGCCGATGTCGCAGACGAGCACGACGTCGCCGGGCACCAGCCTCTGCCGCCACGCGTCGCCGCTCGCCGCGAGCCACGCGTAGAAGGCCGCCTGCGGCTCCTCGAGCAGCGTCACCCGCGGCAGGCCGGCGTGGCGCGCGGCGGCGACCGTCAGCTCGCGCGCGACCGCGTCGAACGAGGCCGGCACGGTGACCAGCACGTCCTGCTCGGCGAGCGGCGCGTCCTTGTGGCCGTGATCCCACGCCGCGCGCAGGTGGGCGAGGTAGCGCGCCGACGCGTCGACCGGCGACACGCGCTCGCCGTCGACCTCGCGCTCGGCGCCGCGCCACGGCAGGATCGGCGCGGTGCGATCGACGTGGCCGCTCGACAGCCACGACTTCGCGCTCGCGACCAGGCGGTGCGGCAGCTCGGCGCCGCGCCCCTGCGCGAAGGTGCCGACCGCCGAGCGCGCAGGCCCGGTCCACGGCAGCGCCATCGCCTCCGACGGCACCTCGTGCTCCGCCGGCAGCAGCAGGAACGAGGGCAGGGTGGGGCGGGTCGCGACCTCGCCCGGCCCGACGAGCTGGGTGATCGGCAGGTGCTCGACCACCGGGTGCTCGACGCTGGTGTCGAGCGCCGCGATCGCGCAGTTGGTGGTGCCGAGGTCGATGCCGACGACGTAGCGAGCGCTCATGATCTACCGTGGATCCGGATCGCGCTCAGGAGACCTCGACCTCGGCCGGCGCGACCACCGCGCGGTCGAGGCCCTCGGTGAGCGCCGGCAGCTGGGCGCGGGTCGCGCGCCAGCCGTGGTGACGCAGCGTCCCGCCGAACGGCGGCTCGCCCTTCGCCTCGCCGATCAGCCGCACCTCGGCGGGATCGAAGCCCTTCGGCACCGAGACCCGCGTGTCCTCCTGGCCGGGCATGACCGCCTCGAAGGTGAAGCACTGGTCGAGCACCTTCTTGCACCCGCGGTGGACGTCGCGGGCGGCGGCGCCGATCTCGGCGTCGTTGAAGGTCTCGAGCGCCTCGCGCGCGAAGTCGATGAAGCGGCCCTCGCGCTGGAGCAGCGCCAGCAGCGCGAGCGCGCCGTCGCGGTGGTGGAGCGCGAGGTCGGCCTTCTTCGGCCGCTCGTCCCGCGGCTCGGGGCGCGGCTCCGGCTTCGCGTCGGGGCGAACCTCGGGGCGAACCTCGGGGCGCGGCTCGGCCTTCGCCGGCTTCGCGTCGGCCTTCGCGGGCTTCGCCTCCGCCGGCGCCGCGGGAGCCGGGAGCGCCTTCAGCTCCTCGGGCAGGTAAGGGGCCACCTTGGGGCTCAACCGCTTGCCGAACAGGAGGCGGAAGAACGAGGAGAATGCGAGTCCGATACGGGACATGGATGTGATCGATGCGACCGGCGCCGTGGGTAAACCGCGAGGGTGCCCAAGTCAAGCATCAGGAAACTGAGCCGACAAGCCCGCAGCGCCCGCGAGATCGACGAGTTAGCCGGCAAACGCGCGTGGCCTGCCCCTTGCTCGATCGCCGATTTGCGCACCGCCTTGCTCCGACTGGCCTACCATTCCGCCAACCTCGAGGCTCGCCCATGAAGCGCTGGCTCCCCCTCTGTCTCGCGGCCGTGCTGGTCGCACCTCTCGCCGCGTGTGACATCTACTTCGGCGACGACGACGGCCACCAGTGCGTCGAGCCGCCGACCTTCGACGGCGGCGGCCACCGCAACCCGAACAACGGCGCGTGCGAGCCGTTCGGCGGCGGTGGCGGCTGCGCGGTCGCCTTCGACGCGATCTCGTTCGACTGGGGCGACTGCCCGTCGGCGTGCGAGCAGCTCGGCGAGCAGGCGTGCCTCGCGTCGCCCGACTGCCACGCGACCTACGTCGACTGCGCGCCCGGCGGCGACTGCCAGAACGGCCGCATGTTCAACGAGTGCTGGGACCTGCCGCCGTCGGGCGGCAACTACGGCGCCGCGCAGTGCCAGGGCGCCGACGCCGAGAGCTGCAACCGCAACGCCGACTGCGTCTCGAACTACCACGTCGGCGACAGCGGCGAGGGCTACCCGGGCGGCGGTGGCCCGCTGACCTACGACTCGTGCGCGCCCGAGGGCGGCAACTTCCAGGGCTGCTACAGCCAGGCCGACTGCCCCGACGGCACGGTCTGCACCGCGGAGACCGAGTGCCTGCCGCCTCCGGACTGCATGCCCGGCCAGGCGTGCCCCGACGTCTGCTTCGGCCAGTGCGTGCCGAGCAACGACGCCTGCGCGGGCGTCGATTGCGGGCCGGGCTACCACTGCGAGGAGCAGTGCGCGGCGTGCGATCCGCAGCAGGGCCCGTGCGATCCGAGCTGCGCGCCGGCCTGCGTCCCCGACGGCGGCGTGTGCCCGATCGCCTGCCCGCCGAACAGCGAGTGCGAGACGGTGTGCGGCGACTGCAACGATCCGACCGATCCGATGTGCGGCGAGTGCCACGCGGAGTGCGTGCCGCTCGGCGGCGACGCCTGCGCCAACACGTCGTGCCCGATGGGCCAGCACTGCGAGTCGGAGTGCCCGGTCTGCGATCCGCCGCCGAACGGCCAGTGCCCGGATCCGCCGGTCTGCTTCCCCGAGTGCGTCGACGACGAGCCGCCGCCTCCGCCGCCGGTCTGCGACGACACGACGTGCATGCCCGGCACCCACTGCGAGGTGGAGTGCACGATGAACGCCGACGGCACGCCCCACTGTCAATCGGCCTGCGTGCCCGACGGCAACGCATGCGGTGCGATGGACTGCCCGCCCGGCAGCGACTGCGTGCAGACCTGCACGCCGCCGCCGCCTGGCTGCGAGGGCGGGCCGATGGGCTGCCCGCCGGTGTGCACGGCCACGTGCGTGCCGGCGCAGCCGGCGACCTGCGAGACGCAGACGACCGCGCAGGCGTGCGAGGCGGTCGCCGGCTGCGAGCCGGTCTTCAACGCGACCTGCACGCCGAACCCCGACGGCACCTTCACCTGCGGAGGCTTCATGTTCAGCCACTGCCAGGAGGCGGGCGCGACGCCGCCGCTGCCGCCCCCGACGCCGGTGCCGCCGCAGCCGCAGCCGCAACTGTAGAGGCGCACGCGAGCCTGGACGAGGCGTCGGCTGGAAGGCCGGCGCCTCGCGCGTTTGCGCGATGCTACGATGAGCGGGCGTGACGGAGCGTCCGCCACCCGAGGCCGAGATCGCCGCCGGCGGCCCAGCCGGCGAGGACGTCGGCGGCAGCGAGGGCGGCGACGCCGGCGACTTCGATGCCGACGCCGCCGATCAGCAGACGCTGGCCGCCCACCGCGCGGCGCGCAAGCGGGCGACCGACTCGCTGCCGGTGGTCGCCGCCGACGGCGCGCCGGTCCGCCGCGCCGCCCGGCCGTCGGTGCACAACCACCCGACGCAGCAGCTCCCGGCGACGCGCGGCCTGGCCCCGGCGGCCGACGGCGACACCCGGATCTCGACGGTGATCGCCGCCACGCCGCTCGAGGCGATGCACGCCGAGGAGGTCGAGCGCACGCGTGTCTTCGCCCGGCTCGCGATCGCGATCGGCCTCGGCGCGACGGTCGCGGTCGCCACCGCCGGCGGCGATCGCACCGCCAAGCTCCTCTTCGCCGGCGGCATCGCGGTCTTCCTCGTGCTGGTCGGCTGGATGCTGTGGCGCCTCCGCGATCCGGCCCGCCACTCGCCGGCCGGCGTGATGATCGCCGGCTTCGGCGGCGTCATCGCGGTGCTCGGCGGCGTCGTCTACTGGGGCGTCGCGTCGCCGTCGGCCGCCGTGATGCTGTTCGCGATCTACTTCTTCGCGCTCGGCGAGAGCCTGACCGCGAGCGTGGCGCTCTACGCCGCCGGCGCCATCGGCCACCTGGCGATCGCGCTCGCGTTCATGACCGGCGCGGCGCCGGAGGTGAGCGTCCTGCGCACGACGCAGCTCCCGCTGCGCGAGCAGATCATCAGCCAGGCGACCGTGCAGCTCCTCTACGCGTGCGCGCTCTACTTCGGGCGGCGCAGCCGGCGCGCGACCGTCGACGCCGTCGAGCGGCTCGACCGCGCGGTGCGCGCCGCCGCCAGCCGCGAGGCGCTGCTCGCCGAGGTGCGCCAGGAGCTCGACCGCGCGCTCGAGGTCGGCGGCCCGGGGCGCTACACCGGCCAGGAGGTCGGCTCGTACCGGCTCGGCACGCTGATCGGCCGCGGCGGCATGGGCGAGATCTACGAGGCGCAGAGCGTCCACGACGGCAGCGAGGCCGCGGTCAAGCTCTTGCACCCGGCGACCATGGCCGACGGGCGCGCGATCGCGCGCTTCATCCGCGAGGCCGAGCTCGCCGCGCGCCTCGACAGCCCGAACCTGGTCGCCGTCCTCGAGGTCGGCACCACCGCCGGCGAGATCCCGTTCCTCGCGATGGAGCGGCTGCGCGGCTTCGACCTCGCGCACCACCTGCGGCGCCTGCGCAAGCTGACGCTGGCGCAGACGGTCAGCCTCGTGCAGCAGATCGCCGCCGGCCTCGCGACCGCGCACACGACCGGCGTGATCCACCGCGATCTCAAGCCGCACAACCTGTTCCTCGCCGAGCGCGACGGCGTCTTCACCTGGAAGCTGCTCGACTTCGGCGTGTCGAAGCTCGCCGACGGCGGCGGCACGCTGACGGCCGGCCACGTGATCGGCACGCCCGGCTACATGGCGCCCGAGCAGGCGCGCAGCGAGGACGTCGACGGGCGCGCCGACGTCTACGCGCTCGCCGCGATCGCGTACCGGTGCCTGACCGGCCACCCGCCGTTCACCGGCAAGGACGTGCCGACGACGCTCTACGACGTCGTCTACAAGATGCCGACGCGGCCGTCGTTGCTCGTCGACCTGCCGGCCGACGTCGATCGCGTGCTCGCGATCGGCATGGCCAAGCAGCCGGGCGACCGGTTCGCGGCCGCGCCGGAGCTGGCCGCCGCGCTCGCCGCCGCGGCGCTCGGCGAGCTCGACGCGGCCCTGCGCGAGCGCGCCGACGCGGTGCTCGCCCGCCACGCCTGGGGTCAGCGCCTGGTCAGCGCCTGACCCCGCGTGTCATCACAGGCCGGCGTCGAGCGCCGGCGTGCAGGTGCGGTCGACCGTGTAGCGGATCGAGCCGACGACGTCGCGGCAGCCGGGGTCGACCTCGAGGACGACCCAGGCGTACGTCGACGGCAGCTCGAAGCGCGGCGCGCGTGCGCCGGTGGCGATCCACGGCGTCGCGCCGACGGTCGTGCCGTCCTTGTCGCGCGCCACGACCTGCACGCGGCAGTGGCCGACGTTGTGGAGGTCGATGAGCGCGACCGTGCGGCACGCGCCGCGGTCCGACGCGGCGAGCACGGCGGGGCGGTGGCCGGCCGCGTGGTGCGGCGCCGCCGCGCAGGCGGTCAGCGCCACGGCGGCGAGCGTGGTGGTGATGGTGGTCGCGATGATGGAGCTCGTGGTGGTCATTCCCTTCGACATGGTCGTTGTCCTTCGCCGGGCGTCTTGCCCGGGCGTCCTGCCCCGGCCGTCCTTCCCCGGTCGTCCAGCGGGCCAACCGGTCATCCCGGTCGTCCCTGCTCGTAAAGGCGTCGTGGCGGGGAAAAACCAACATCGAAGAGCGGAAAATGTCGCCGCGGCGGGGTGAGGCCGCGAGAGGCGAGGGCCGCCGCGCTGTCACGACGGGCCATGCACACCCACGTTGCGGGCCGGGCGGGCCGGGCGGGCCGGGCGGGCCGGGCCGGCCTGGCCGGGGTCGCGTG
>DASZXE010000282.1:0-1776 GCA_035546475.1 Kofleriaceae bacterium | reverse complement strand
GCCTTCGCCCGCTGGATGTCCCGCGTCCCCGCGGGCTCCTGATCCGCGTCCGGCCTCTCGCGCGCCCAGCGCATCCGCGGGCCCCACGCCGCGCGGCATCATGGCACCCGCGAGGCCAGGCAGGCCCCGGTAGGATCTGCGCGAGATCGTGTCGTCACGGAACCGTCCGTGTCGACTTGACTGGACACCACGGCCTTGGTGGTGCTCAGTCCGCTGGACCCCGGCGGTCAGCGGCGGATGGAGAAGCCGTGCTCGCCGTCGATGGGCGCGCAGGGCGAGCAGGTGACGCGGGTGACGCGCGCGAGCGACGGGCCGCGCCGGCACCAGGCCTCGAGCGCGGCGACGACGGCGGCCGGGCCCTGCGCCTCCAGCTCGACCGCGCCGTCCGGGAGGTTCCTCACCCAGCCGGTGAGGCCCAGGCGGCTGGCCTCGTGCTGCGTCGAGGCGCGATAGGCCACGCCTTGCACACGTCCGTCGACGCGCAGGCGCACCCGGGTCGGCGTCCGGCCGTCGGCTTGACCCGCGTCCATCGTGTGTCCACGATAGCAGTACTCCCTCGACGCGACCGTCCGGCCGCGCCCGCCCCCGCCCCGGTCGCCCCCATGGCCGCTCCGCCGTCCTCGCACTCGCCGCCGCCGCACGCCGCGCACGCGCACGCCTCGGCGGCTCCGGCCCACGGCGGCGGCGCCGGCGGCGCGCTCGAGCTGGCGGCGCTGCGCCGGATGTCGCAGGACGAGCTGTGCGCGACCGGCGAGCGGCTCGGCGTCGGCGACGCCCGCGAGCTGCGCCGGCAAGAGCTGGTGCTCGCCATCCTCGAGGCGAACGCCGCCCGCCGCGGCGAGGCGCACGCCGAGGGCGTCCTCGAGATCCTCGCCGACGGCTTCGGCTTCCTGCGCAACCCGGACCTCGCGTACCAGCCCGGCATCGACGACATCTACGTCTCGCCGTCGCAGATCCGCCGCTTCGGCATGCGGACCGGCGACGCCGTGCGCGGCACCGTGCGCGCGCCGAAGGAGACCGAGCGCTACTTCGCGCTCCTGCGCGTCGAGGCGATCGAGGGCGCGGCGCCTGAGCAGCACGCGCAGCTCGTCGACTTCGAGGAGCGGCCGGCCCGCCCGGCCCGGCGCAGCTTCGAGCTGGGGGCCGCGCCGCCGTCGGTGAGGCTCGTCGATCTGTGGTGCCCGCTCGGCTTCGGCC
This sequence comes from Kofleriaceae bacterium, assembly GCA_035546475.1. Classification (GTDB taxonomy): domain Bacteria; phylum Myxococcota_A; class Polyangia; order Haliangiales; family Haliangiaceae; genus UBA2376. The sequence continues at coordinate 579 of DASZXE010000282.1, read as the reverse complement.
AGCGGGTGCTGGTGAAGGCGGCGCCGCGGCTCGGCAAGACGGCGCTGCTCGGCGAGCTGACCCGCGCGATCGCGGCGGCGCACCCGCAGGCGACGACGACCTTGCTCGCGATCGACCTGCGGCCCGAGGACGCCGCCGAGCTGCAGCGCGCGCTCGGCGAGCTGGTCCTGATCTCGACGATGGACGATCCGCCCGCGCGCCACGTGCAGCTCGTCGAGATGGTGGTCGAGCGCGGCCGGCGGATCGCGGAGCGCGGCGGCGACGCGGTCGTCCTCGTCGACGCGGTCGGCCGGCTGGCGCGGGCGCTCAACGTGGTGACGCCGCCGCTCGGCCGCAGCCTGGTCGGCGCGCTCGACGTCGCGGCGATCGGCAAGCTGAAGCGGATCCTGGCCGGCGCGCGCGCGCTCGAGGGCGGCGGCAGCCTGACGGTGATCGCGGGCCAGACGATCGACTCGGGCGCGCGGCTCGACGAGGTGCTGGCCGACGAGCTGACCGAGACGGCCGCGGTCGAGATCGTGCTCGACCGGGCGGCGACCACGGCGGCCGGCCAGCCGGTGATCGACCCGGCGCGGTCGTTCG
>DASZXE010000281.1:0-4678 GCA_035546475.1 Kofleriaceae bacterium | reverse complement strand
GAGGAAGCGCGCAAGCAGCAGGAGGAACAGCAGCGGCAGGCGGAGGCGCAGCGGCAGCGCGACGAGGAAGCGCGCAAGCAGCGGGAGGAACAGCGGCGGCAGGCGGAGGAGCAGAAACAGCGGGACGAGGAAGCGCGCAAGCAGGAAGAGCAGCGCCAGCGGGAGCAGGACGAGCAGAAGCAGCGGGACGAGGAGGCGCGCAAGCAGCAGGAGGAACAGCAGCGGCAGGCGGAGGAGCAGCGGCAGCGCGACGAGGAAGCGCGCAAGCAGGAAGAGCAGCGCCAGCGCGAGCAGGACGAGCAGAAGCAACGGGACGAGGAGGCGCGCAAGCAGCAGGAGGAACAGCAGCGCCAGGCGGAGGAGCAGCGGCAGCGCGACGAGGACGCGCGCAAGCAACAGGAGGAAGAGCAGCGGCAGGCGGAGGAGCAGCGGCAGCGGGACGAGCAGGAGCAGCGGGAGCGCGAGCAGAAGGAACAGGAGGAACGGGATCGCCAGCAGAACCAGCAGGGCGCGACCCCCTGACGGCGCGGCTCCCGGTTACGCTGCGGCATGGCGAAGATCACCGGCCTCGGCGGCTTCTTCTTCCGCACGGCCGACCCTGACGCGACGGCGCGCTGGTTCACCGACATGCTCGACCTGCCGACGAAGTCGTGGGGCCGCATGTTTCCGTGGCGCGACCACGAGCACCCGGAGCAGACCGGCGCCACCGTCATGGGCCTCCATGGCGAGACCTCGAGCTACTTCGAGCCGAGCAAGCGCGAGTTCATGCTCAACCTGATCGTCGACGACCTCGACGGCGTGCTCGCCGAGCTACGCGCGCGCGGCGTCGAGATCATCAAGGTCATGGACCCCGATCCGTATGGCCGCTTCGCCCATGTCATGGGCCCCGATGGCATCAAGCTCGAGCTGTGGCAGCCGGCCCCCGACGAGCCGGAAGGCGCCTGAGCCCGCGCGCGGCTCGGGCCAAGCTGGTTCCGTGTCGAGGTCTGGCTCGCGGTTCCTCCCCGCGCCGGATCGATCGATAGAGGGCCGTGGAAGCTTCACAGTCCCGAGGCCCGCGCGCGGCTCGGGCCGGGGTTGTTCCGTGTCGAGGTGTGGCTCGCGGTTCCTCCCCGAGCCGGCTCGATCGAGAGAGGGCCGTGAAAGCTTCACGTCCCCGAGGCCCGCGCGCGGCTCGGGCCGAGCTGGTTCCGTGTCGAGGTCCCGAGCCGGCTCGATCGAGAGGGCCTCGCGGCGCCCGCGAAATCGTGAGGGAACTCAGTTGGTTGCGGGATAGGAATCCTGTCCCCCGGGGGGCGCGGCAATCTTTCGGATAGAAATTTTCGCGGTGGACGCGAAATCGTGAGGTAGCTCAGTAGGTTGCGGCATAGGATCCTGTCCCCAGGGGCGGCCGGCGGCGCGGACGCCGTCGGGGCAGACGAGGACGCGGTCGTTGCGGGCGTCGAGCGCGGGCAGGGGGACGTCGTCGGTGACGGCCGGCAGGAGCGCCAGCTCGCGGAGGATGCGGGTGAGCTGCGGCTTGCCGGCGCTCATCGGCACGTGGGCGCCGCGCGCGACCAGCTCGTGAGAGCTTCACGGCCCCCGGCCCGCGTGGCGTCGCCGCCTACGCCGTCGCGACGCCGTCGCCGCCGCCCTCGACGAGCTGCGCGAGCGCGGCGAGCATCCGCATCCAGCCCGCGCGCGTGCGGTTCGCGTACGGCGCGGCGTCGGCGGGCAGCGTGTGGACCAGCGTGAGCAAGACCTCGCCGTCCGGGCCGGTGAGCTCGAGCTCCACCCGCGAGCCGTCGGGCCGCGGCTTGCCGACGTCCCACGTGAACACCAGGCGGCGCGGCCGATCGAGCTCGAGGTACTCGCCGACGTGATCGAACTCGTGGCCGCCGTGGCGCACCAGGAACGAGAACCGGCCGCCGACGCGCGCGTCGACCTCGAGCCGCACGACCTCCTCGTCCTGCCCGGCGCGCCCGAACATCCACCGCTCGATCGACGACGGCGTCAGCCACGCGGCGAAGACCTCGTCCGCCGTCGCCCGGAACGTCCGCTGCACGCGCACGGCCGCCGCTGGTCCGATCATGTCTCCAGCCTCGCCGGCTGCATGTCAGCCCACGTCACCGAGACAGATGCAGAATCCGCACGCGCCATCGCTCGACCTGTCGGCATCGTACTCCGAGTGCGTCCGAAGATGGCGCGGGCGGCCGCCGCCGTGGCCGATCCGCGCCTGCGGCGGGCGTTTGCCGCGACGAAGCACGCGCTCCGGTCCGTCCCCACGCCCGCGAGAGCCAGCGAGCGACCCGGAGGCCGCCGGCCCTTCCGTCGTCAGGGCGGGCCGAGGTTGCCGCCGACGAGCGCGGCGACCGTGACCGCGCCGAGGTAACAGCCGAGGCCGCCCGCGACGAAGACGGCGGCGATCGAGACCGCGCGCTGCTGCAGGTTGCGCCGGCGCAGGACGATCTCGACGGTCTCGCGCAGGTCGTCGCGCAGGTCCTGACTGACCCAGCGCAGCCGGGTGACCGTGCGGATGCACGTCACCAGGCCGACCATGACGAGCGCGATGCCGCCGACCATCAGGCCCGACGCGAGCGAGCCGGAGCGGATCATGTGCGCGCCCGAGAAGCCGGTGACGGTGATCGTCAGGCCGCACAGGCCGATCAGCACCTGCGCGTACGTCTTCACCGTCGCGATTTGATGGCTCAGGTACTGGACGAGCTGGATCGGCTGGTCGACGAAGATGCGGTTGAGGTGCCGGGCTTCCTCGATGACGTCCACCGGCCGTGTGTATCGCAACCGGTCGCCGCCGGCGCACCCTCCGCGCCGGCGCGGCGCGTACGCAGCCCGCACCACCGGCACGCGACTCGCGCAACCCCGCGCCAGGCCGCAGGCGTCCGGCGGCGGCCCCGCATCGACCCGCTGGCGGAATGGTGCGCGCGGGGCGACCGCGGGCGCGTTCGCGGCGGCCGTTCGTGGGATGCTGGCGGGCCGCGCGCGCGATGACGACCCACGAGCTCCTGATCCTGTCGGCGGTGCTCGGGACCGGCGCGTTCGTCGAGGCGGTGGCCGGCTTCGGGGGCACGATCGTCGCGCTGTCGATGGGCGCGCGCTGGTTCGGCATCGAGACGTTGCTCGCGTGGTTCCTGCCGCTCAACCTCGGGCTGTCCACGGCGCTGGCGCTGCGCGGCCGCACCGCGATCGCCCACCGCATGCTCGCGCGCCGCATCCTGCCGGCGGTCCTCGCCGGGATCGCCGCCGGCACCGCGCTCGCGCTGGTGATCGACGCGGGCGCGGCGCGCGGGATCTTCGCCGCGCTCGTGATCCTCGTCGGCGCGGCGGAGCTGGCGGTGAGCGTGCGGGTGAGCGTGCGGCGAAGGACGGCCCCGTCGCCGCGGCCGGAGGCGCGCGCGCCGGTCGATGGCCCGGGCCAGCCCGCGGTCGAGCCGACGGCGGCGATGCGGCCGGCGATCCAGAACGTGCTGCTCGCCGGCGCCGGCGTCGTGCACGGCGTGTTCGCGACCGGCGGGCCGCTCGCGGTCGCCGTCATCGGCCGCATGCTGCCGCAGAAGACGGCGCTGCGCTCGACGCTCGCCGTGATGTGGCTCGTGCTGAACGTCATCGTGTGCGTGCGGCTCGTCGCGGGCGGCCACCTGGACGCGCACAGCCTCGCGGTGTCGCTGCGGCTCGCGCCGGCGATGGCCGCCGGGATGCTGACCGGCGATCTCGTCCACCGGCGCGTCGGCGAGGAGCGCTTCCGCATCGTGGTCGCGGTGCTCCTGCTCGCGACCGGCGGGCTGTTGCTGCAGGCCTCGCTGCGCTGACATGCTGTCCGTCAGCGCGGCGGCGTCGACGGCATGCCGAGCGCGTCGCGCACCGCGCGGAAGGCCGGTGTCCACGCGCCGGCGCGGTCGCGGACGACCATCGTGTGCGTCTCGTCGGCGCCCGCCGCGCCCGCGGTCGCCGCGCCCGCGGCCTCGAAGACGTCGACGGCCACCAGCGCCGCCTTGCCCTCGCGCGGGACGATCTCCCAGTGCTCGCGCCGCGCGAGCCCGCTCGCCTGCGCCGCGGCGACGACCCGCTCGCGCTCGAGCGTCGACGAGCAGATCGCGATCCGCGCGCCCGGCGCCGCGACCGCGGCCGCCGCCTCCAGGTACGCCTCGACCCCGCCGCGCAGCTCGAAGCGGCATGGCGCCGCGTGCGCGTGCACCGGCTCGGTGCCGGTGCCGCGCGGGAAGTACGGCGGCGTGCCGGTCACCAGCTCGAAGCCGCCCGGGTCGCGCCCGACCCCCGCCGCCGCCAGCACCGCGGCCGCGTCACGCAGATCGCCGTCGACGATCCGGCAGCGATCGTCGGCGCCGTTCCACGCGATCGAGCGCCGCCCCATCGCGGCGCGGTCCGCCTGCGCCTCGAGCCCGACGACGTCCGCGTGCGGCAGCCGCCACGCGACCATCAGCAGCACGCTGCCGAGCCCGCAGCCGAGGTCGAGCGCGCGCCAACGCCTCGCCGCGTCGAGGTCGCGCGTCGCCACCCACGCGGTCACCAGGTCGTCGAGGCTCCAGCGGTGGCCGCGCACCTTCTGGAACAGCCGCCAGTCGCCGGCGAGGTAGCAGAGGTCCTCGTCGGCGGCGGGCTCGAGCTCCGGCCGCCCGCGCGCGCCCGCGGGCGCCGGGCCGGGCGCGACCCAGCCGGGCGG
>DASZXE010000280.1:0-3537 GCA_035546475.1 Kofleriaceae bacterium | reverse complement strand
ACCGGCCGCGTCGCCGGCCGCGTCACCGGCCGCGCCCTCGTCCACGCCCGCCGACGCGCCCGCGGTCGCGCGCGTTCTCTCTCCGCCACCGGCCACCGCCGCACCCTCGCGGTCGGCGCGCGCGAGCCCGAAGTCGACGATGCGCGCGCGCCCGTCGTCACCGACGAGGATGTTGTCGGGCTTGACGTCGCGGTGCAGGAGCCCCGCGCGGTGCGCCGCCGCCAGGCCGCGCCCCGCGTCGACGAGCAGCCGCAGCGTCTCCTGCCACCCGCGCGGCGCCGCCCGCAGCCACGCGGTCAAGGTCGCGCCGCGCACGAGCTCCATCGCGAGGAAGACCTGCTCGTGCTCGACGCCGACGTCGAAGATCGGCACCACGTTCGGATGGGCGACGCGCGCCATCGCCTGCGCCTCGCGCAGCAGCCGCGCCTGCGCATCGGCGCCGCCGGCCGCGTTGACCAGCTTCAGCGCCACCTCGCGCTCGAGCGCGTGATCGAGCGCGCGGAACACCACGCCCATGCCGCCCTCGCCGAGCTTGCCGCGCAGCTCGAAGCGGCCGAGCCGCGCCGGCGGCGTGACCTCGCCGGCCACCGGCTGCGGCACCGGCGTCGGCGCGTCGACGTAGGCGAGCAGCCGCAGGACCTCGTCGGCGAGCTCGCGGTCGCCGCCGCACGCGCCCTCGAGGAAGGCCGCGCGCTCGTCGACCGGCAGATCGGCGGCGTCGTCGAACAGCGCGCGCACGCGATCGGCGGCGACCGTCACCCGGCCAGCTCCTTCGCCAGGTACGCGCGGGCGAACCGCCAGTCGCGCTCGACGGTGCGCACCGTGATCTCGTGGGCCGCCGCGAGGTCGGCGTCGTCGGCGCCCGCGAACAGCTTGCCCATCGCGATCGCCGCCGGCCGCGGGTGCTCGCCGCGCAGCCGCTCGAGCGCCGACGACAGCGACAGGACGTCGACCGCGTCGGTGCCGAGGGTGTCGGCGAGCGCGTGCTCGTCGTACTCGTCGCGCGCGAGGTCGCCGCCGCGCTTGAGCGCGCCCTTGCGCCGCGCGTGATCGACGAGGATGTCGTGCATCGCCTGCGCGGCCGCGCCGAAGAAGTGCCCGCGGCCGTTCCAGCCCGGGTCACCGCGGCCGATCAGCTCGACGTACGCCTCGTGGACGAGCGCGGTCGGCTGCAAGGTCTGGCCGGCGGGCAGCCGCGCGAGCCGCGCCCGCGCCAGCCGCCGCAGCTCCTCGTAGACCAGCGGCAGGAGCGCGGACGCCGCGTCGCGCTCGCCGCGCGCGAGCCGTTCGAGCACGATCGAGACCGGGGCGTCCACGCCCGCGAGGGTAACGAAATCCACGCCTCGCGCGCGCCGTGAGTACGGTTCGCGTGACCGCTACCGCGCGCTCGTCGTCGGCCGCCGCGCCGCTCCCGGCCTTCGCGCGACGCAGGTGTAGTACGGCCCGACCAGTGGCTCGGTACGGGCCGCAGCGGGTTTCCATGGCCTCCCATGGACGTGCCGCCGGATCGCCCATGGGCGCGGATGGCGAGGTCCTTCATCGGGTGCACTCCGGCAGGACTGGTTGCCAGGAAGACCGCGACGTCGGCGGCGAGAATCCGCAGGCGACAGGGAGCCCTGGGGCTCGGGGACTTGCGCTGGGGTAGAGCGATGGCCGGCGACGAGGGAGCGCGTTAGCCTGGACGGGTGAGCGACAGCGTGCGCACCGCGTGTCCGTCGTGCGGGAAACCGGTGAGCCCCGACGTCAAGGTCTGTCCGCATTGCGGACACGGGCGCGGCGCCGCCGGCAGCCTCGGTGACGTCAAGCTGTCGACCGACGAGGCGCGCGCGCTCCTGACGATGTCGGAGGCCGGCCGCGACGAGGCGCCGTCGTCGCTGGGCTGGTTCCTGATGGCGCACCCGGCGACGCACGGCAAGGCGCTCGCGGTCGAGCGGATCGCGACCGTGATCGCGACGCCGATCTGGGCGACCGGCTTCCTCAGCCTGCTGGTGATGGGGCGGCGGCGCCTGGAGCGCCGGCCGGGCGGCGGCGAGGTGTCGCTCGGGATCGCGCTCGGCCTGCTCGGGCTGCTGACGGTGTGGCCGGTGGCCGGCTGGATCTTCAGCGGCGCGACGACGGCGGCCGTGGTGGCGACGACGACCGCCGCGTGGACGCTGCGCACCGCGATCCGCTACCGCGCGGGTCAGCGGCGCAGCCGGTCGCTGTCGGAGCTGGATCGGCCGGCGCGGCGCGGGGCCCTGCCGCCGCCGAGGGAGACCGTGCCGGCGCCGGTCGCGACCACCGCGCCCGAGCCGGTCGAGGCGGCGCCGCTGACGGACGGTCCTCGCCGGCTGCGCTGACGCTCGAGCACGCCGGCGCCGGCGGCGGCGCCGACATCGACGTGGGCGTCGTCGGGCGCGCGGCCGGCGCGCATCGCCGCGGTGGGGGACGGCCCTGGCGAGCAGCAGCCTGCGCCGCGGCCCGCCGTCGAACCTGCCGGCGGACGCGGTCGCGAGGAGGCAAGCGCGCAGCTCCTTCGCGCGGTCGTGCGCGAGGCGAACGCGGTGCGCGATCACTGGGTTGGCCAGAACGCCAACCCTCTCGTCGATCGCTCGGCCTCGGGGAGAACCCCGAGCCCGAGCTCCACACGGAACGACCCCGGCCCGACCTGCGCCTGGGGCGTCAGTGCTTCATGAGGTCGGGGGCGCGGCGGCTGCCCTCGTCGGACGACGGGGACGACGGGGTGGGCGGGGGCGTCGCGGCCGCGACGGCGACGGCGGGGACGACCTGCAGCGTCGGCGGCGCCGCCCTCACCTCGCTCGCGAACCGCTCGATGCTGAGGCTGGCGAGGACGGTCGGCAGGTCGTCCTCGCGCAGCGCCATGCGCGCGACCGGCTCGAGCTTCGCCTCCGCCTTCATCTGCTCGAGCACGCGGCCGCTGCCGCTGCCGCCGTAGGTGCAGAAGAACGCAGCGGCCCGGATCGCGCCGCGGTGGCGCCGCAGGTAGGCGCGGACCGGGCTCGAGACCGACGCGAACCAGATCGGTGTCCCGATGACGACGAGGTCGTAGTCGGCGGGATCGTGCTGCGACGGAGCGATCGGCGCGAGCTGCGCGCGGCGCGCCTCGACGGCGCTGCGCACGAAGCCGCGCCAGCCGGCGCGCGGCGTGGGATCGACGATCTCCTCGAGATCGGCGCCGAGGAGGCCGGCGAGCCGGCCGGCGACGGTGCGGGCAGTGCCGCTGCGGGTGTAGTAGACGACGAGGATGCGCGACATGACGTCTCCGCGTGGAAGGTCGCTCTCGCGTGAAGCAAGTGACATGCCGCCGGGGCAGCGTGGAGGGTGCGGTCGGCGCGGCGGGTGTGGCGGCGGCCGACGTTCGCACGGGATCGTGCACGATCGGCGCGCGTGATGCCGTCGGCGTGCGGTCACCGGCTGTGCGAGCTGCTGGGCGGCGCCTGCAGCCTCGTCGCGGGCGTCTCGCATGGCTCGCATGCCGGGCTGCGCGCGCGGACGGACCTCGCGGCGGAGGTCTTCGACGAGCTGCGCGCGCTCGTG
>DASZXE010000279.1:0-27498 GCA_035546475.1 Kofleriaceae bacterium | reverse complement strand
GCTCGCCGGCCGGCTGCACATCCGCCCGCGCGCGGTCAACTCGGCATCCGAGGTGCTCGACGATGACACCCGGCGGCGCGCGCAGGCCGCGTGGGGCTCGATCCCGTTCGACGTCTACGCCGCGACCGAGACCGCCGGGATCGCGTCGGAGTGCGAGCACCACCGGATGCACCTCTACGAGGACCTGGTGATCGTCGAGCCGGTCGACGATCACCGGCGGGCGGTGCCGGCCGGCGTCACCGGCGCGTCGCTGCTGGTCACCGTGCTGTTCTCGCGGACGCAGCCGCTCATCCGCTACGAGATGAGCGACCGGGTCGCGCTCGGCGAGGGTGACTGCCCGTGCGGACGTCCGTTCGCCCTGCTCGGCGCGATCGACGGCCGGCGCGAGGACATCCTGGCGATGCCGGCGGCCGGCGGCGGCATGGTCGCCATCCACCCCAACGTCTTCCACGGCCCGCTCGAGCGGGCGCCGGTCGCTGCCTGGCAGGTCGTGCTCCGCGACGCCGAGCTCGCCGTCATCGTCGAGCGGCCCGGGCCCGGGTTCGATCGCGCCGCGCTCGCCGCCGACGTCGCCGCGGCGCTCGCGGGCCAGCGCGCGGCGGCGGTGCCGGTCGCGGTCGAGGTTGTCGACGCCATCCCGCGCGGCGCGCTCGGCAAGGCGCCGCTGGTCCGATCGGTGCGCGGCGGCGGAGGGAGGTCATGATCCCGTCATGTTGCTGAACCGGATCGAGAAGGCGCTGATGAACAACCCGGTCCGCGCGGCGATCCAGCGCCGCTTCGAGGCGCCGCGCCTGCTGGCGATGGGCGGACCGATGACCGGGGGCCGCGCGCTCGAGATCGGGTGCGGCCGCGGGGTCGGGACCGAGCTCATCCTCGAGCGCTTCGGGGCCGAGCGGGTCGATGCCTTCGATCTGGATCCCGACATGGTCGATCGTGCCCGCCGGCGGCTACGGCGCTTCGGCGATCGGGTGCGGCTGTGGACCGGCGACGTCACGGCGATCGACGCGCCGCCCGGCCACTACGACGCGGTCTTCGACTTCGCGATCATCCACCACGTGCCGCGCTGGCGTGACGCCGTCGCCGAGGTGATCCGGGTGTTGCGGCCGGGCGGCCGCTTCTACGCCGAGGAGGTGATGGCCAGGTTCATCCGCCACCCGGTGTGGCGGCGGCTGCTCGATCACCCGCTCGAGGATCGCTTCGATGTGGGTCAGTTCCGCCGCGGGCTGGAGGAGTCCGGATTCCGCGTCCACGCCAGCCGCGAACTGTGGGGCGACTTCGGCTGGTTCGTCGCCGAGCGGCCGCTGGCGGCGACCTGACGCGGGTGTGACCGGTCCGGTCACTGCGGCGAATCGTCTCCGCGCGTGGACAGCGCGCGCGCCCGCGGCCCACCGTCGGCGGCCAGGTGCTCGCGACGGATCGCTCTCGACGCCGTGGCGCACCGTGACGGCTTCGGTCACAGCGTGAGGGTTTCGGTCACGCAGCCGCGCTCGACCGGCGGCGGCTCGGCGTCGGCGACGCCGTGCGGCTCGTCCCTTGCAGCGGGCATGCATGTCGCCAGCCGGCGCAACAAAGGATCCGCCATGACGTTCCAGATCGCACGCTCCATCGCACTACCGTGGCTCCTCGCGGCGGGGGCCTGCGTCCACGCGGCAGCCGTTCGACCACACGACATGAGCGTGGGCCAACACGACGCCGCAGCGACCGAGGAGGACCGCCGGGCCGAGACCGCCGACCCGACCGAAGCGGACCCGCACTGGGCCGAGCAACATCGTCGACTCGCCGCGGAGCACCGGGCGGCCGCGCAGACCCTGCGCGATGCCGAGGCGCGTGCGTGCGCAGGGCTCAGCCTCGACGATCGCGACCTGAGCCCACTCGCCCACCCTGTCGACGTCTCCGGAGTCCGGCGGTTCCGCGAGGACGTGCGGTTCGGCAGGTCCGCGACCACGCGGGATGCGGGGGCGACCATCTTCCTTGCGGCCACGCCCGGATTGACGGTCGAGTGGTTGCAGCGGATCGTCGACTGTCATCTGGCGCGCAGCGCCGCCGTCGGACATGACCGACGCGACATGCTCGACTGTCCGCTCACGCTTCGGGGAGCCCAGGCGACCGTGCGCTCGGTGCGCGCCGGCTTCGCCGTCGACGTGCGCGCGGACGATCCGGCCGCGGCCTCCGAGATCTGGCGACGGGCGCAACGACTCGTCACGCCCCGCTGACTCCGCCACCTGGCGTCAGTGGTGCGAGCCTTGCAGCGGCGCTGCGCATGTGGCTCCGATCGATGCACGTTGTCTTCCTCGCCGGCGCGGCTCTGTTCGCATCGGCCTGCACCAAGCCCGCGAACGACGGCGCCGCGCGCGCGACTGCGGCCGAACCGGCTGCGGTGCTGACGCGGATCGACGATCGCAGCCTCGTCTGCATGGTCAACGACGCCTACATGGGCAAGGCCCAGATCCCGGTCGTCGTCGACGGCAAGACCTACTTCGGCTGCTGCGCGATGTGCAAGCAGCGTCTCGCCAACGAAGCCGAGACTCGCTCGGCGACCGATCCGGTGACCGGCGAGCGGGTCGACAAGGCGACCGCGCTGCTCGCCAGGGACGCCGACGGCCACGTGCTGTACTTCGCGAGCGAACAGAACCTGCGTGGCTACCGCGGCGCCTTGTGACGACGGGGCCGGTCGCCCGCCGCGCCGCTGATGCTGGCCACGTCCTCGCCGACCTGCTGGCGGTACGTGGTCACGGTGATCGCGCCGCCGGCCGCTGACCTGCGGCGGCGAGGAACGCCTGCTCGGGCGTCTGCGCGTCCGCGACGATCACCGCCTGACGGTTGCGATCGAAGCCGATGCCGCGGCCGTGGTCGGCGCCGGCGGCGATCGAGACTCGCGCGATCAGCTCGTACGGCAAGATCTCGGTGCGCATCACCATGCGGTCGTCGCGCCGGTCATCGTCGCGGGCCGCGACCGCGACCCAGCGCGGACCGAGGGCGATGACGTGACAGATCCGGATCGATTGGCCGTCGGCGAGCACGAGATCGACCCGCGGCAGGTGCTCGCCCTCCTCGGGGCATCGGTCGCGGACGAACGCCGCGAGGTGGACCAGGAAGAAGTCGGGGCCGAAGGCGTGCCGTGCGCCGGCGGCGCGCACGACGGCCGCGAGCTCCACGGCACCGGCCGGGGGCTGGTCGGAGGAAGCCACGGTCTCATCGGTCGTGGGCTCGTCGGTGGTCATGCACGTACCTCCGTGCGGGTGCATCCATGAAGTTGCACGGTTCAGGCCCACGCCTCAGGGCGCCACCTCGGCGCCGACGATCCGGTCGACCTCGAAGCGAGCGGTGCCCTGGGCGGCGATGGCCTGGATGCGGCGACTCTGGAGCGTCTGTAGCTCCATCACGGCGTCGAGGTACGGCAGCAGGTCGCCGCGGCCGGCGACGTACGCGGCCTCGGCCGATGCGATCGTCTCCTGGAGCTTCGCGATCGCGGTGCCGAGGGCATCGAGCTTGTGCGCGGCCGCCTGGGCCCCGCCCACGGCCATGCGCACCTCGGCCGCCGCCATCGCCGTCATCGCCTTCTGCTCGCGCTCGGCGGCCCGCACCATCGATCGCGCCATCGCCAGCTGGTTGTCCTGACGGTCGCGCCACCACAGCGGGATCGTCAGCGAGACCGCGAGGCCGATGCCGTCGGGCATCCCGATCTGCTGCTGGTACTGGCCCTCGACCATCACCATCGGCAGGTACATCCGCCGGGCGAGGCCGACCTCGGCGTCGGCCTCGGCCTCCATCGCCCGCGCCCGCTCGACCTCCGGCGCGCGTGACGCCTGGGCGGCGGCGGTCGCCGGGTCGGGCACGAGCGCGAGCGGCGGCAGCTCGACGTCGCCGATCGCCTCCATGGGGTCGTGCCCGCGCAGCGTGTTGAGCATCGCGACGATCGCGGATCGCTCGTCGGCCAGCGTGGCTCGCTCGGCGTTCATCGCCGCGATCTCCGACTCGGCCCGGAGGACGTCGTGGTGGGCCATGTCGGTCCCGACGGAGACGCGGGCCAGCGCCGCCTGGCGCATCTGGTCGAGCAATGCGAGCTGCCCGTCGATCAGCGCGCCCATCGCGCCGTTCATCCACAGCTCGTAGAAGAGCTCGACGGCCTGGCCGCGCGCGTCCCAGCTCGTGCGGCGGAGCTGGGCGCGAGCCTGATCGACGCGAGCCCGCGCGGACCGCTTGGCGAGGCCGCGGCGGCCGAACAGGTTGAGCGGCTGGCCGAGGCGGTAGGTGATCATGGTGGGGTCGGCGTCATCGGCGCCCGAGATCGGGATCGAGTCGGCCATGATCGACAGGGTCGGATCCTCCCAGGCACCGGCCACGCCCACCGCCGCCGCGGCGACGTCGCGATCGGCCTCGGCGACGTCGACGGAGGGAGCCCGGTTCGCGACCTCGGCGAGGAGGTCGGGGAGGGTGAGGGCTGGCGCGGGCGCCAGCAGGACGAGCAGCGTCGCGAGGGCAAACATCGTTGCACGATGGAGCAACGCCCATGCCGCTCGTCGACGGTCGCCATCCGTGACGGCGCCGAGGTGGGTGTGATTGGTGCCGTCACACCCTCGGCCGAACGTCCTGCGCGCCGTAGATGCGTCGCGCGCACGATCTGCGCGCGCGACCACGTGACGACGCGATCGGTGGACGAGACCGTCGAGCGAGGCGGAACCGACCGTAACCGCTCCGGTTACAGAGAGCTGCCGGCGCGGCCGTTGCATCGCTGCGCTGGGCATGAGTGGAAGGTCCGTCGCCTTGATGAATCGTCTGCGCGGTTTCGTGGTCCCGCTGGTGACGGTGGTCGTGCTCGCGATCGTCGCGCTGGTGTTCCGCGCGCAGCTCGTCGCCTGGTTCAGCGGCGAGCGCGGCGGCGCCTGGTCGGGGCCCGCGCGGGTCACCGCCGGCCCGCTCTCGATCGAGGCCCGGATCCAGCCCGATCCGCCCCGGCAGAGCGGTGACCGGGTCCGGGTCGAGGTCACCGACGCCGCCGGCAACGCCGTCGACGGCGCGGAGGTCAAGGTGACCTACGACATGCCCGCGATGGGCGCGATGCAGGAGATGAAGAGCACGTTCCCGGCGAAGGCGCGCGGCGGCGGGCGCTACGAGGCGGGGTTCGACCTGCCGGCGGGCGGGGGCTGGGGCCTGTTCGTCGACGTCAAGCGGGGCGCGGCGTCCGTGACTGCGCGGTACTCGTTCACGGTCGGCTCGTCCGGCCTGCAGGTGCTCGACAGCGAAGGCGGCGCGGCGCCGGCATCCGGGCCGGCCGCACCTGAGCTTCCGCCGCAGACCTACTCGCCCGAGGCGGTGCGCGCGTTCCAGCGGGCCTTCGATGCCTACGATCGCGTGCGCGCGGGTCTGGCAGACGGGCGGGTGGAGCAGGATGCAGCGCGGACGCTCGGCGCCGCCGTCCGCGAGGCGATCGCTCAGCTCACCGGCGTGCCGGACGTCGTCGTCCACTCTCTCCACCAGCTCGGCGGAGCGGCCGAGCAGATCGCGGCCGCGCGCGACGTGGCGGCGGCCCGGCCCGCCTTCGCCGACGCCAGCCGCCTCTTGCTCGCGGTCGCCGCGACCGACCCGCAGCTCACCACCGGCTGGCGGGTGTTCGAGTGCCCGATGACCAAGGGCTTCGGGCGCTGGCTGCAGCGCGAGCCGGCGCCGGTCAACCCGTACCTCGGCAAGGAGATGGGGGCCTGCGTGTCGACCGTCGAGTGGAAGACGGTGAGCGCGGCCCCGGCCGGCGGCGCGGCCGATTCGGTCCGCATCGACCCGGCGCGGTGGCAAGCGATCGGCGTCACCACGGGGCCGGTGATCGAGGGCCCGATGTCTCTCGACATCCGGGCGACCGGGCGGCTGACCTACGACGAGACCCGGCTGACCGACGTCACGCTCAAGGTGGGCGGCTTCGTCACCGACCTCCGGGTCGCGGCGACCGGGCAGGCGGTGCGCAAGGGCGAGATCCTGTTCACGCTGTACAGCCCGGAGCTGTACGCCGCCCAGCAGGAGTACCTGTTCGCGCTGAAGAGCCGCGCGGCTGCGAGCGGACCGCTGGCCGGCGGCGGCGACGCGCTGGTGCGCGCCTCCGAGAAGAAGCTGCGGCTGTGGGGGCTGTCGGCGGCCCAGCTCGCCGCGATCGCGGCGAAGGGCGAGCCGATCGAGAACGTGGCGTTCCCGTCGCCGGCCTCCGGCTACGTGATCGAGAAGGACCTGGTCGAGGGCGCGTCGTTCGAGGCCGGCATGCGTCTGTTCCGCATCGCCGCGCTCGACACCATCTGGGTCGAGGCGTCGCTCTACGAGGGCGACCTCGGCTTCATCAAGCCGGGTACCACCGCCGGCGTCGCGCTCGGCTACACGCCCGGCGTCGAGTACGACGGCAAGGTCACCTTCGTCTATCCGTACCTGGATCCGATGACCCGCACCGGCCGGGTCCGGATCGCGCTGGCCAACCGCGGCCTCGCCCTCAAGCCGGACATGTACGCGACCGTCACCTTCCACGTCGCGCTCGGCAAGCGGGTGCAGGTCCCGGCCGCCGCGATCATCTACACCGGCCCCCGCCGGATCGTCTTCGTCGACGCCGGCAAGGGCTCGCTGCGGGCGCAGGAGATCACCACCGGCGCCGAGTCGGGCGACACGGTGGAGGTCCTGTCGGGGCTGTCGGCCGGCGACGTCGTCGTCACCTCCGGCAACTTCCTGGTCGCCGCCGAGAGCCGGTTGCGGTCGACCACCAACCTGTGGAAGGGGGACGCGCCATGAACGCCGAGGCCGAGGCCCCCCGCACCGGCGTGATCGGCAAGATCATCGCCGGCAGCGCGCGCAACCCGCTGATCACGATCCTGTTCATCGCCGGGCTCGGCGTGTGGGGCTGGTTCTCGCTCAAGCGGGCGCCGCTCGACGCCATCCCCGACCTGTCGGACGCCCAGGTGATCGTCTTCACCGAGTGGATGGGCCGCAGCCCCGACCTGGTCGAGAACCAGATCACCTACCCGATCTCCACCGCGCTGACCGCCGCGCCCGGCGTGAAGTACGTGCGCGGGCTGTCGATGTTCGGGATGTCGTTCATCTACGTCATCTTCGAGGACGGCACCGACATCTACTGGGCGCGCAGCCGCGTCCTCGAATATCTCAACTCGGCGCAGGGGTCGTTACCCGAAGGGGTGGCGCCCCGGCTCGGCCCCGACGCCACCGGGGTCGGCTGGGTGTTCGAGTACGCGCTGGTCGATCGCACCGGCCAGCACGACCTCGCCGCCCTGCGCTCGATCCAGGACTTCAACCTCAAGTACGCCCTGCAGAGCGTCGAGGGCGTCGCCGAGGTGGCGACCGTGGGCGGCTTCCGCAAGGAGTACCAGGTCACCGTCGATCCCGCGAAGCTGCTCGCCTTCGGTGTTTCGATCCAGGACGTCATGATGGCGATCCAGCGCTCGAACCTGGACGTCGGCGGCAGCGTGATCGAGCTCGCCGGCCACGAGCACGTGATCCGCGGCCGCGGCTACGTCCAGAAGCGCGCCGACCTCGAGCAGACCCCGCTGCGAGTCAACGAGCAGGGCACACCTGTGCTGGTCCGCGACGTCGCCGACGTCGTGCTGGGCCCCGACATCCGCCGTGGAGTCGCCGACGTCAACGGCGAGGGCGACACCGTCGGCGGCGTCGTCATCATGCGCTACGGCGAGAACGCGCTCGACGTGATCGACGGCGTCAAGCGCCGCCTCGACGAGGTGAAGCGGTCGCTGCCGGCCGGCGTCGAGCTGGTCGTCACCTACGACCGCTCGCCCCTGATCCGCGAGTCGATCGCGACGCTGAAGGAGACGCTGATCGAGGAGATGATCGTCGTCAGCCTGGTCATCTTCCTGTTCCTGCTCCACGTCCGCAGCGCGGCGGTGCCGGTCCTGACGCTGCCGCTCGGGGTGCTGCTCGCCTTCATCCCGATGGGCTACCAGCACCTGACCGCCAACATCATGTCCCTGGGCGGCATCGCGGTGGCGATGGGCGCGATGGTCGACGCCTCGATCATCATCATCGAGAACATCCACAAGAAGCTCGATCAGTGGGAGCGGGGAGGCCGCACCACCGCGCGGGTCAACGCGATCATCGCGGCGATGCAGGAGGTCGGTCCGTCGATCTTCATCTCGCTCCTGATCATCACCGTGTCGTTCATCCCGGTGTTCACGCTCGAGGGTGTCGAGGGCCGCCTGTTCAAGCCGCTGGCCTTCACCAAGACCTACTCGATGGGCTTCGCCGCGATCCTGTCGGTGACCCTGACCCCCGCCCTCGCCGCGATCTTCATCCGCGGCAAGCTCCTCCACGAGGAGCGCCACCCGCTCAACCGGCTCCTGATCTGGCTGTACACCCCGGTGGTCCGCTTCGTGGTCCACCACCGCAAGCTGGTGATCGCCCTCGCCGCGCTGGTGGTGGTCTTCACCATCCCGGCCTTCCAGCGGCTCGGCAACGAGTTCATGCCACCCCTCGACGAGGGCGCGATCCTCTACATGCCGACCGCGCCGCCCGGCATGGCCGACGCCGAGGCGTCGCGGGTGCTCCAGCGGATGGACGCCGAACTGAAGCAGTTCCCCGAGGTCGCCACCGTGTTCGGCAAGAACGGCCGGGCCGAGACGCCGACCGACCCGGCGCCGTTCGGAATGATCGAGACGACCATCATGCTCAAGCCGCACTCGCAGTGGCGCAAGGGCATGACCTTCGAGAAGCTGATGAAGGAGATGGACGCCAAGGTCCGCTACCCGGGCATGCCCAACATCTTCTGGATGCCGATCCAGACCCGCACCGAGATGCTGTCGACCGGCATCCGCAGCCCGCTCGGCATCGAGGTGTTCGGCGACTCGATCGAGCAGATCGAGGAGGCCTCGATCGCGATCGAGCGGCGGCTGACCTCGGTGCCGGGCACCCGCAGCGCGTTCGCCGACCGCTCGACCGGCGGCTTCTACATCGACATCGTGGTCAAGCGCGAGGCGGCCGCCCGCTTCGGCCTCACCGTCGCCGACGTCGACGACGTGGTGCAGACCGCGATCGGCGGCATGAAGGTGTCGGAGACCGTGGAGGGCCGCGAGCGCTACCCGATCAACATCCGCTACCCGCGCGAGCTGCGCGACACCCCGGCCGCGCTCGGGCGGATCCTGGTCGGCGCGCCGATGGGCGTCCAGGTGCCGCTCGCCCAGGTCGCCGACATCCGCACCGTCAACGGCCCGCCGATGGTCCGGTCCGAGGACGGCAAGCTGGTCGGCTACGTCTTCGTCGACACCAGCCGGCCCATCGCCGACTACGTGGCCGATGCCAAGCGCGCCGTCGATCAGGACGTCAAGCTCGCGCCCGGCGTGCGCCTGGCCTGGGTCGGCCAGTTCACCTACTTCGAGCGGGCCCGGGCCAAGCTGAAGCTGGTCATCCCGGTCACGCTCGCGCTGGTCTTCCTGCTCCTCTACCTCAACACCCGGTCGCTCGTCGAGACCGGCATCGTCCTCCTCGCAGTGCCGTTCTCGCTGGTCGGCGCGGTCTGGCTGCTCTACCTGCTCGACTACAACATGAGCGTCGCGGTCTGGGTGGGCATCATCGCGCTCGCCGGGCTCGACGCCGAGACCGGGGTCGTGATGCTCCTCTACCTGACGCTCGCCCACCGGCGCTGGCGCGACGAGGGCAAGCTGCAGACCCGGGCCGACCTCACCGAGGCGATCGTCGAGGGCGCGGCCAAGCGGATCCGGCCCAAGCTGATGACCGTGCTCACCATGATGATCGGCCTCATCCCGGTGCTCGGCAGCACCGGCACCGGCGCGGACGTGATGAAACGGATCGCCGCGCCGATGGTCGGCGGCCTGGTGACGTCGTTCCTGCTCGAGCTGACCGTCTATCCCGCCATCTTCGCCCTGTGGAAGGGGCGCACCCTGAAGGAGACCGCAACGTGAAGTCCACCATCCTGATCGCCGTCCTCGCCCTCACCGCCTGCGGCGGGAAGTCCACCGCCGCGCCCGCCACCCGGATCGCGATCGACGTGACCGAGCGCGGCTTCACCCCCGAGAAGGTCGAGGTCCCGCAGGGCAAGCCGGTGACCCTCGTCTTCGATCGCAAGACCGACGCCACCTGTGCGAAGTCGGTCGTGCTCGAGGTCGCCGGCAAGAAGATCGAGCGCGACCTACCGCTGAACCAGCCGGTCGAGGTCGCGGTCACCTTCCCCAAGGCCGGCGAGCTGACCTACGCCTGCGGCATGGACATGGCGCACGGGATCATCCTCGTGCGTTGATCGCCGGCACCGCGCTTCGGCATGGAGCTGCGCTGGCCGATCGTGCGCGGACGCGCAATCGTTGCGCGTGCACCGATATTGGTTGCGCGAGCAACTAACGTGTGGGACGGTGAGGCCGCCGATGGTGGACGAGTTTCGATCGCTGCTGCAGGAGTTCGTCCGCCAGTTCGGGCTGCTGTCGCCAGATCGCACACCATGCGGCCGATCGCTCGCGCTGTCGGACGCGCACGCGCTCATGCTCCTCCGCCGGGCAGGCGCCGAAGGCCTGGCGCAGACACTGCTCGCCGATCAGCTCGGCATCGACAAGAGCACGGCGAGTCGTCTCGTGGCTCGCATGACCGAGACCGGGCACATGAGCGCCGCGGCGTCCGACGATGGCCGCGCCCGGCCGGTTCGCTTGACGAAGAAGGGCCTGCGCCTCGCCGACGAGATCGACCAGGCTAGCCGCCGCCGCTTCGCCGCGGTGCTGGAGCGGGTGCCGGCGGAGCGACGCGCTCGTGTCGTCGAATCACTGCGCGACGTCGTCGGCGCGCTGACGTCGCTCAAGGAACAGGAAGGAGACGACCACCGATGAAGATCGCACGGACCCTCGCTCCGGCCGCGCTCGGGATGACGCTCGTGATGGGCTGCGCGCGTTCGAGCGCCTCGCACCCACCCGCAGCGGATCGGCATGCTCCGGGCTCGACATCGACTCTCGACAAGCGCACGCCGCTGCCCCTCTCGGCCATGATGGCCGATCATCAGAAGCAGGAGATGCGTGATCATCTGCGCGTCGTCCAGGAGATCGCCGGCGCGCTCGCGGTCGAGGACTACGGGGCCATCGCCACGTCGGCGGCACGCATCGGGTGGTCGGATCGGGAGGCGATGATGTGCAAGCACATGGGAGCCGGCGCGCCCGGGTTCGCCGAGGTGGGGGAGGCGTTCCATCGCACGGCCGATAGCATCGTCGTCGCCGCCCAACGGCATGATCGGGCGGGAGTCGCCGCGTCGCTGGCCGCGACGTTGCAGAAGTGCGTCGGATGTCACGAGACCTACCGGCAGGAGATCGTCGCCGACGCCGTGGCCCCGAGCGCCGCGGCGATGACCGGCGATGCGCCGGCCGACTGCCCGATGCACGGCAAGTAGCGGGCCGCGCCGACCGCGATCTCTCCTCGGCGACGGATGCCTCGGGTCGAGGCGGTGTCACCAGTGCACGTGTGGTCAGCCATCGCCCCGCGACTGACCGGCTGCCTCCGCCTCGGCTTGCTTCCGGCGGCCGTAGGCGGTGCGGCCCCAGGGCTTGTAGATCGACAGGACGCTGACGGCGATCAGGACGAGCAGGCCGCCCGCCGCATGAACGAGGAGGTGGACCCGCACCATGCCGGCGTCCGCGCTCGACGAGCGGGCTTGCTCGGCCATCTGGCTCACCAGGGGCATGTGCTTGACCAGGACCAGCGTCGCCACCGTCGTCAGGATGAACTTGGTGAGGACCCAGTGGTGACGGAACAGGCCCCACGGCGTCGTCAACGACTGGATGACCCCGGTCAAGAGCGCCCCGATCGCGCACGACACGATCACGTACCAGCCGATGACCTCCATCGACACGTACGCGGCTCGCACCAGCACCGGGTCGTCGCTGGCGAGGGCGGCGATCGCGAGCGCCAGGTACGCGACGACGGCTCCGAGCCACCCGACGGAGATCGTCACGTGGGTCGTCAGCGTGAGCTTCCGCAGGCGGGGCGTCATGCGCGGCAGCGTACCGCGCGCCGCGGGCGACGCGCAGGGCCGCAAGGTGCGCTAGGTTGACCGGCTCGATGCATCGGTGGTTGCTCGTCCTGGTCACGGTCGCCGCGTGTTCGGCGCCCGGCGATCGGCCATCCATCCAGCGCCGCGCCCTCGCGGAGTTCCGCGGCTCCTATCCCGACCACGTCGAGGCCACCGGCGTGGTGCGGACGTACGAGCTGGTCGCCGCGCCGGCCGAGGTCGAGCTGGTCGACGGCCGCAAGCTGAGGGTGTGGGCCTACAACGGCCAGGTGCCCGGGCCGACGCTGCGGGTGCGGCTCGGCGAGACGCTGCGCGTCCACTTCCGCAACGAGTTGCCGCAGGAGACCACGATCCACTGGCACGGCGTCCGGGTCCCCAACGGGATGGACGGCGTCCCCAACCTGACCCAGCCCGCGGTGCCGCCGGGCGGCTCCTTCACCTACGAGTACACGCCCAAGGACGCGGGGACCTTCTGGTACCACCCGCATGTCCGCGCCAGCGAGCAGGTCGAGCGCGGCCTGTACGGGATGCTGATCGTCGAGGACGCCGCGCCGCCGCCCTACACCGCCGACGAGCCGATGATCCTCGACGACTGGCGGCTCGGCGCCGATGGCCAGATCGATCCGGCGTTCAACACCCGTCATGACCTGGCGATGGACGGCCGGTGGGGCGGGACGATCACCGTGAACGCTCGCACCGAGACCGTGCTGCACGTGCGGCCGGGTAGTCGCGTGCGGCTGCGCTTCCTCGACGCCGCCAACGGCCGCGTCTTCGTCCCCGACTTCGGCGACCTCGACGCGCAGGTGATCGCCGTCGACGGCTTGTATTTGCGCGCGCCGGTCCCGGCGGTCGGCTTCGTCGTCGCGCCCGGCAACCGGCTGGACGTCGACGTCGCCTTCAACCAGAGCACCACCGGCCCCCTGGAGATCTGGGATCGCTTCATCCCCCAGGGGCCGAACCGGCTGCTCCGGATCGACGTCGCCGGCGAGTTGGTCGACACCCCGGATTTCTCCTCGCCGGCGCACGCCCACGTCCCCGCCTGGTCCGACGCACTGGAAGCGCCGGTCGCCCACGCGTTCCGGCTCGACGCGCAGCAGGGAGGGCCGTTCGGCATCGCCTGGACCATCGACGGCGTTGCCTTCGCCGGGCACGAGCACGCGATGGCATCGATGGATCCGTCGCTCGTCCTCCAGCGCGACCACTTCTACCGGCTCCAGTTCGTGAACGCATCGCCCCGCATCCACCCGATCCATCTCCACGGCATGTTCTTCCGTCTGCTCGCCCGCGACGGCGTCGCCGTCGACGAGCCGTTCTTCCGCGACACCGTGCTCGTCCAGGCCCGCGAGACCGTCGACATCGGCGTGGTCCCCACCGAGGCGGGCCGCTGGATGATGCACTGTCACATCCTCGAGCACGCCGAGGCCGGGATGATGACGACGATCGCCGTCGAGAACTGACCGGGGCTGGATCAGTACGAAGCGACGAGCGAGCGGCCGCTCGAGCTGGCGATGTTGTGGATGAAGCAGGCGCCGTTGAGGATCGACATGGTGCGCGTGTCGATCAGCGTCGACTCGTTGTAGTCCGAGTAGATGTTGATCGTGAACGTGTGTGTCGAGCCGGTGTTGTTGCACAGGATCCACGACGACGCGTTGGCGTCGAGGGTGGTGCCCGAGAGCTGGTGCGTCATCGAGCTGCCCGACGAGGCGTAGATGACGCGGTAGACGCCGCCGTCGTTGCCGAACGTCGAGTGGTGCAACGACAGCTCCCACGTGCCGCTCGATGGTGCGTGCAGCGCGAAGGCCTTCGGCGCCGCGCCGGCGAGCGAGGCGGTCATGACGGCGAGGGCGAGGAGGAGGCGCATCTTCAGGGTACGCATGGTTCGATCTCCGTGAATCGTTGCCGCTGAGAGTGGGTCTAGCTGCGAGCTTGGTTGTAGGTGATGTCCAGCCACATCGACGTCGAGGGCGCGTTCACGACCATGCACTCGCCCTGCTGCAGCTCGAGGCCGTCGTTGCGCTGGACGCGGGTGCCGCTGTCGCTGTCGCCGTCGTAGATCCAGACGGCGTAGGTCGCCTCGCCGGTGCCGGTGTAGGAGCTGCCGCTCTGGGACTTGTCGCTGAACATCGGCACGTCGTTGTCGCAGATCACGTACGAGGTCAGGGTTTCGTTGAGGCTGGGGTAGTCGCAGACGTCGAACTGCACGTCGCCGATCGACGTGTTGAGCGCGCCGAGCACGCTCGACGATCCGGACGCCCACTCGCCGGTGAAGCCCTGGACGTTCCAGTAGCCGTCAGCGGGCGCGCTCAGGGCGTGGGCCGGCGAGGTGACGCAGAGGGTGGCGAGGGCGGCGAGCGGGCCGAGGAGGGAGAGGAAGCGGCGCATCGGGGTCTCCTGTCGTCGAGGCCGCGGGATGCGATGCCTCGTTCGATGAGAGACGCGACGGCCGCGGGCGAAGTCCGCAGCGCTTCCTGCGGCGATTCGCGCGGGGGCGATGCGCCGGGACGGCGATCGCTGGTCGGACCGGCGGGTGACGGACTAACGACGAGCGCGACGCCGGCGACGCAGGGCGAGACCGGTCAGGAGCGGGAACAGCCACCAGCCGGCGGCGCGGCCGCTCGATGAGCAGCCGCAGCCTCCACCGCCATCGGCCGGGTTCGACCCGGCGTCCGCACCCGCGTCGACACCGGCATCGTCGGCCGCGGCGGCGTCGATGCCCGCATCGATCGGCGGAGGCGCCACCGGCAGCGCACGCCGGCGGTAGTAGACCTGGTACGTGCCGCCTCGATTGTCGATCCAGATGACGTGGGCATAGCCCGGCGTCACCGCGTCGAGCGGCGTCGACGAATCGCCGGCCGCGCCGCTCGACACCTGCTCCTCGGGGTCCCAGGTCGCGCCGGCGTCGGGCGTGTGCCGGTAGTAGATCTCGCGGTTGCTGGCGTCGCGGTCGTCATGCCAGACGAGGTAGGCGGACTCGCCGGCGCCGATGAACGAGCCGTGGTCGGAGGCGTTGGCCGAGAAGGTCAGCCGGGTCGGCGGCTGCCAGGTCGCGCCGTCGTCGGTCGAGCGGACCACGAACAGCTTCGAGCCGGTCTCGCCCGGCACGTCGACGTTGTAGTTGATGAGGACACCCGCCGCGCCGGCCACCGCGATGTCGTTGCGCCCGGAGAAGTACATGCCGCCGTTGGCGACGTTGACGATCGGGCCCCAGGTCGTGCCGCCGTCGAGCGAGCGGAGGTGGAACGTGTCGGGGCACTTCGGGAACGTGTAGGTCCCCGGCCGGCAAGGCGGGTTCGGCGAGCGGTCGTCCCAGATGGTGACGTGGACGCTGTCGCCGCGGGCGGCGACCTGCGGCCGCTCGGCGCCGAAGGGGCCGGTCGACTGCGCGATGCGGACCTCCGGATCCCAGGTCATGCCGCGATCGCGCGAGCGGCGATAGTAGGTGTCCCAGACGTTGTCGCGGTAGTCCATCCACACCAGGTGCAGCCGGCCCGCCGCATAGGCGAGCGAGAGCCGGTACGCGCTCGCCGGCGTGCTCAGTCGCACGGGCGCGTCCCACGTCGCGCCGCGGTTGCCTGAGTGGCGCAGCCAGATGTTGCCGGCGTCGCGCGAACAGCACCAGTCGTTGAAGAAGCGGATGTTGTCGAGGTACACGACCCAGACATCGTCGCCGTCGGCGATGAGCGGATCGGTCAGGTGCAGCGTCCCGTTGCCGATCGTGGTGTCGTTGGTCCAGGTCGCGCCCTCGTCGTTCGACCGCCGGTAACGGATGGTCCCGGTGCCATAGACCAGATGGAGCGTCGAGCCCGAGGCCGCGAGGCCCTCGCCCCAGACGTCGGAGCCGGTCGCGGTCATCGGCGTCTCCGGACCCCACTGCGCGCTCGCCGCGCCCGGCCCGACGGTCACCCCGAGCCCGACGAGGAGCATCATCGTTGTGCGTGTCGCCATCGAATTCATGGTGTACCTCGCGGGTGATCGATCGCGTCGAGGCCGGCGCGCGCGCTCTGGCGGACCTTGGGGACGACGTCGTCGACGGCCGACTGGAAGTACGGCCGGGCGCCATCGAGGTCACCTGTCTCGTACAGGAGCCAGCCGAGCTTCGCCGCCGCCTCGCCCGCCCGTGACGACGACGGGTACGCGCCGACGAAGCGACGGAGGGCGGCGATCGCCGCCGGCCTCTCGCCGGCCCGGGCGAGCGCGATGCCTTCCCAGAACGATGCGTCCTCGACGAGCACCGAGCCCCTGGTCTGCCGCGCCGCCGCGAACGACGCCGCCGCGGATCTCGGCTCGCTCGCCTGGAGCGCCGCCCAGCCGGCGCGGAACTCGGCCTCGCCGGGGGCGGGCGGCGGCGGCGGGACGGTGGGCGCGACGGACGTCGAGAACCGTGGTTCGTGCGGCGACGGATCGTGGCGCGGGATGGACTGCGGCTGCGGCGCGGGCTGCGGAGCTACCGACGGTACGACCGGCGGCGACGGTGTCAGCCGGGGAGCGTCGGGCGTTGCCGGCGGTGCCAGCGTCGCCCGTCCGTCGCCGGCGTCGGGCACGACCGCTGGAGCGGAGCCGGCGTGGTCGCGACCGCCGAGTAGCGACCCCACGCCCGCGGCGGCGAGGCCGGCGGCGGCGGCCAGCGCGGCGCCTGCGATCAGCGCCCGAGAGACGCGCCGCGAGGCTGGACCCAGCCGCGGGACCCCTGGCGCGGCGGCGAGCACCGCCGTGCGCACCTGCTCGACCTGCGCGGCGGAAGGACGGTACGCAGGCAGCGCGCGCGTCAGATCGTCGAGGTCGTCGGGGGTCATGACGGTCTCCTGTCGAGCGCGGCGCGGATGACCTGGCGGGCCTCGTGGACCCGCCGCCAGACCGTGCCCTCGCGCGTATCGAGGGCCGCGGCGGCGTCTCTGGCGGTCAGTTCCTCGATCACGCACAGGACGTAGGCGGCGCGGAGGTCGTAGGGAAGCTCGTCGATGGCGCGGGCGACGCGTTCGAGGACCTCTCGGCGCGCCGCGGCCGTGTCGAGCGGCTCGGGCTCGGCGATCGGGACGTCGGCATACCTGCCGACGGCCGCCTGCATCCGTCGCTCGCCGCGCGCGTGGGTACGCGCGACGTTGACGGCGACGCCGAAGATCCAGGTCTTCACCGCCGATCGCCCGTCGAAGCGCGCCGCCGACCGATAGACCTCGAGGAACGTCGTCTGGACCAGGTCGTCGACGTCGCTGGGGGTCGCGGCGGCGACGCGGGCGACGAACCGGTAGACGTCGGCGTGGAAGCGATCAAACAAGGCGCCGAGCGCGGCCTGGTCGCCGAGGCCGGCGGCGGCGAGTAAGGCCGCGTCCGACAGCTCGTGGACGGCGCCATCGACGCGGCGGAGGGGGACGAGCTGGCCCATCACCGCCTCACGTAACGCAGGCCGATGCCCACGCGGGCGAGGCTGCGAGGCAGCGCCGTGGGAGCGTCGACCTGCCCGACCAGGACGCGATCGAACGAGGCCGACACCTCGACCGAGAACGCGGCCACGACCCGTCGTGCGACCGCGAGCTGGGCGCCGGCGCGCATCCCACCCAGGTCCAGCGATGGCGCGAGCGCGTGCGGGTCGTCGGTGGTGACCCGGGTCCACGCCACACCGAAGGCGGCGCCGGGCGCGATGTCGAAGCCTGCGATGCGGACCGGCAGCTCGACGGTGGCGAGGAGGTCGATCGCGGTCATGTCGTGGTGTGTCGGCGCGCTGTGGGCGGCGCGCAGGCGGCCACCAGCACAGACGGCGGCGAGGCGCACACAACCGTCCACCGCACCGCCGTACCAGGACGAGTCGCCTGTGATCGCCGATTCGAACGCGACCGACGAGCGACCGCGCGTCCGCGCCGCTTGCGTCGGCAGGGGCAGCACCGCGACAGCCTCGGGAGGAGCGATCGCGACGATCGGCGGCGGCGCGACCGGCGGTGCGTCGGCCGGAGGCTCGCGCGGACCGTCGCGCTCGTCGGCCTCCTGGCGTGTCCACGACTCGACCAGCGCGCTTGCGGTGCCCACGTCGCGCAGGTCCCACGTCCGCGAGCGACCGTAGCCGTCGGTGACCTCGACGTGCACCAGCTCGCCGGCGCGCTTCACCTTCGCTGTCACCCGCGGGCACCCATCGCGCGCGATCGCGGCGACGCCGCGGCGCTCGAGGTCGGCCGTCACCGCGCGCGCCAGGTCGCGATCGCCGGTCACCACCACCGCGGGCGGGCACGCGTCGTCGCCGCGGGCAGACCCGGTGCCGCCGCTGACACCGGCCGTGACCGCAGCGCTCACCAAAGCCATGCGTCGGGCGTGAATCACGAAGTCTCGATCATATGCCGGGGATCCGGACGGTGTGCTTGCACCTACTTGCGAGCCCGCGTCGCCGCGCCTTCATGCAGATGAATGGCCGGCCGGGTCCTCGGCCTTCGCCGATCTCACGGAGTGACCGCGTCGCCCCAGGCCCCGGAAACCTCGTCGATCAGCGGCACGTTGGGCGCGGTCCCCGGGGTGTTGGCGATCGTCCAGCCGACCCGCGAGCCCGCGAGCAGCGGGTAGCCGGCGGCCGCGCACGGCGTCACCTGGTCGGTGGCGGTCATGTCCGGGGTCGGCACGCCGGTGTAATCGACCTCGAGCATCTTCACGCCGTTGCGGTAGCCACGCAGCAGGTGACTGCCGTCGGTGTCGCGGACGAGCGTGAGCGCGATGCGATCGCCGGCGGCGAGCGCGCCCGCGCGGTCGAAGACGTAGACACGGCGCATCACGCAGCCGGGCGTGGCGCCGTCGTACTTGATCTCCCACTTGCCCAGGCAGCCGGGCCCGCCGGTCCGGGTGCAGTCGTCCCGGTCGTTGTAGTGCATCGCGTAGACGGTGACGCCCGCGTCGGTCCGCGCCAGCCAGATCTGGAACAGGTAGGGGAACCCGGTGTACCCGGCGTGGACCACCGCCTCGACGGAGATCCGGCCCGACGCGATCGCGGTGGGCGACGCGACTTCGGTCCGCGCCCACGCCCAGCGGGACGACGGGCTCGTCGGCGTCGCGACCCCGCCGCCGACGATCCCGGGCACCTGGCAGGGGGCGCCGTTGCACGCCCAGTAAGCGCCGAGGGCCGCGCGCTCGAACGTATCCCTGAACCGATCGGTTCCGAGGATGACCCCATCGGTCGGGCCGTCCGGCTGCGCGGTGTCGACCGTCGCGGCATCGGGGGCGGTCGCGTCCGGGATGGCATCGGCGCCGCCGCAGCCGACGAGCAGCGCGAGGAGAGTGAGGCGCGACGTGGTCATCTGCAGATGAGTGGCCGGTCCCGCCGCCGGCCTTCGCGACCGGTCCATGCGCGGCCCGCGAAGGCTACACTGGCCCGCGCAGAAGGCGGAGGCCGTTGGCGGCGACGATGAGGCTGGCCCCCATGTCGGCGAAAACGGCCATCCACAGGGTGGCGACGCCGGCGACCGCGAGGCCGAAGAAGACGACCTTGATGCCGATCGCGACGGCGATGTTGGCCCGCAGGATGGTCGAGGTCCGGCGGCTCAGATCGACGAAGTCGGCGACGCCGCGCAGGTCGTCCTTCATCAGCGCCACGTCGGCGGTCTCGAGCGCCGTGTCGGAGCCGGCGGCGCCCATCGCGAAGCCGATCGCGGCGCGTGCCAGGGCCGGCGCGTCGTTGACGCCGTCGCCGACCATGCCGACCGGGCCGTGCTTCGCCGTCAGCTCGTCGATCGCGGCGAGCTTGTCCTCGGGCAACAGGTTAGCCCGCACCTCGTCGATCCCGACCTCGCGCGCGATCGAACCCGCCGTGGTCGCGTTGTCGCCGGTCAGCATGGCAAGCCGGATCCCGCGTGCATGGAGACGATGGACGGCCTCGACGCTGGTCTCGCGGACCGTATCAGCGACCCCGAGCACGCCCAGGACCCCGTCAGCGTCCCACACGACCATGACCGACCGCCCCTGGCTCTCCAGCGTCTCGAGGATCGCCTCGACCTCGGGCCGACACACCCCGCGCTCCTCGGCAAGGCGGTGGCTGCCGATCGCGAGGTGGCGATCCCCGACGGTGCCTTCGACGCCCTTGCCAGTCACCGCCCGGACGTCGTCGGTCTCCAGCATGGGACCGGTCCATGCTTGGGTCACCGCGTGGGCGATCGGATGGCTCGAGGTCGCCTCCAGGCTCGCAGCTCGTTGCAGTAGATCATCGCGGGTGGTTCCGCGGAGGGGATCGATGTCGACCAGGAGCGGCTGACCGTGTGTGAGCGTTCCGGTCTTGTCGAGCGCGATGACGCGGAGGCGGCGTGCGTCTTCGAGGTAGACGCCACCCTTGACCAGGATCCCTCGACGGGCGGCCGCGGTCAGTCCGCTCACCACGGTGATCGGCGTCGGGATGACGAGCGCGCATGGACACGCGATGACGAGGAGCACGAGCGCCTTGTAGAGCCACGGCTGGAACGCGGCGCCACCAAGCAGAGGAGGGGCCGCCGCGATGCCGAGCGCGAGCAGGACGACGATGGGCGTGTAGTACCGGGCGAAGCGGTCGACGAAGCGTTGGGTCGGCGCGACCTTGCCCTGGGCCTCCCGGATGGTCCGGGCGATGCGCGCCAGCGTGCTGTGACCCGCGTCGGCGGTCACCTCGACCTCGATCGCGCCCTGCTGATTGATCGTCCCAGCGAAGACGCCGTCGCCGGGCGCGCGATCCACCGGCGCCGACTCCCCCGTGATCGGCGCCTGATCGATCGACGTGCTGCCCTCTCGGATAGTGCCGTCGAGCGGGACGCGCTCCCCGGGCTTGACCAGGATGCGTTCGCCGGCCGGGATAGACGAGGCCTCGACCTCGACCCAAGATT
This sequence comes from Kofleriaceae bacterium, assembly GCA_035546475.1. Taxonomy (GTDB): domain Bacteria; phylum Myxococcota_A; class Polyangia; order Haliangiales; family Haliangiaceae; genus UBA2376. Next base: position 6,693 of record DASZXE010000279.1, on the reverse strand, counting down.
CACCACGACGGACCACCGCGACCTCGGGCGCCAACGCCATCAGCGACCGGATCGCGTCGCGGGCGCGATCGGTCGACTTCGACTCGATCAGGTCGGCGAGCGCGAACAGGAACGTCACCATCGCGGCCTCGGGCCACTGACCGATCGCGACCGCGCCGATGACCGCGATCGTCATCAACAGGTTGATGTTGAGCGTCAGCGTCCGAAGGGCGACCAGTCCCTTCCTCAGCGTGCGAGGCCCACCCGTGACCATGCTGGCGACCGCCAGCGCGATGACCGGGACGCTGCGCTCGTCGCCGGCAGCCCAGGCCGTGCCCTCCGCCGCTGCGGCCGCGACACCAGACAGCATGAGCAGGGTCGTGTGCCACGACCCGTCGGTGGCCGCGGGTAGCGACGCCGCGCGCGTCGACGTGGGCTTCGATATGCCATGGTCGTGTCCCGCATGGTCGTGCCCCGCTTCGGCACGCGCGGGCGCATCGAGTTGCTGCGGCGCCATGCCGATGTCGCGGAGCGCGGCGTCGACCTGCTCGGCGACCCCCTCGACGTGCCGGACGGTCACGATCCGCTCCAGCAGATCGAACTCGAGTTCCTCGACGCCCGCCATGCCCTCGAGCCGGTGCGCGATCACCGCTGTCTCGGCGCCACAGTCCATCGCGGGGACGCGGAAGCGGGTGGTCGCCATCAGATCACGCCTTCGCCCGTCTGCGCGCACGCGGGACCACCGGCGGCCTCGAGTTGCAGCGTGACATGGTGGATCGAGAAGCGCTCCTCGAGCTCGGCGCTGACCGTCGCAAGGAACTCGGGCGGCGTCGCGGGCCACGGCAAGACCAGGTGGGCCGTCAGCGCGACCTCGGTGGTGCTGAGCGACCAGACGTGCAGATCGTGAACCGCGGTGACACACGGCTGTCCGGCCAGGAACCGTTCGACCGCTGCGAGATCGATGTGCGCGGGCACGCCGGCCATCGCGAGGTTCGCGGTCTCGCGGAGGAGTCCAACGGTCCCCACCAAGATCACGGCGGTGACGACAAGGCTGGCGACCGGATCGATCCAGAGCCGTCCGGTCCACATCACCAGCACGCCGGCTCCGGTGACCCCGATCCCGACCAGCGCATCGGACAGCAGGTGGAAGTAGGCGGCGCGGGCGTTGATGTCTTTGTGGCGCGTGCGAGCGAAGAGCGCGGCCGACAAGCCGTTGAACACGACGCCGATCGCCGCGACGATCGCGACCGTGCCGCCGTGAATCTCAGGCGGAGGCTCGAACAGGCGCGTGATCGCCTCCCAGCCGACGCCGCCGGCGGCGACCACGATCAGCAACGAGTTCACCAGCGCTGCGAATACGGTCGCCTTGCGAAAACCGTAGGTGCGCCGCGTGCTGCGGGCGCGGGTCGCAAGCGCCGCCGCCCCCCACGCGAGAAGGAGGCCCATGACGTCGCCGAGGTTGTGGGCAGCGTCGGCGAGGAGCGCCATCGAATGGGCGATCACGCCGTACACCGCCTCGACGACGACGTACGACAGGTTCAACGCCGTGGCGATCGCGAAGGCGCGGCCGGCGGTCGGCGGCGGGCCGTGGTCGTGTCCCGCGTGCGCGCCGCCGCGGGCGGCCTTGCGCGGCGGCCCGTCTGCCGGATGGTCGTGGTCGTGATCGTGGTCGCGGTCGTGCTTGTGGTCGTGGCCCATGGGTTCCCTCACCGCCGGTCGAGGGCGGCCTCGCCGGTCCGCCCGTCATAGATTCGCACCGCATCATCGATGGCGGCGATGAACACGATGCCGTCGCCTGGTTGGCCGGTGCGCGCTGCCTGGCGGATCAGGTCCACCGCCGGCCGCACGCGCTCGTCGTGGCAGATCAGCTCGATCTTGGTCATCAGCTCGTAGGCGTCACCCAGCTCGTACGAGTACTCGTACGTCTCGGGCGCCAGGCCTTCGGCGACGCCGCGCACCGTCAGGACCGCGAAGTCGATGAAGCCGGCGCTGACCAGCGCCTCGACCACTGCGCCGGCCATGCGTTCCCGCACGTAGGCCTTGATCTCCTTCATGGCGACACCTCCGTCGGTTCGCTCGGCTCAACTGGCTCGACGACGGCGATCGGTTCGCTCGCGGAGCCTGCATCGTCGGCGAGTGTGCCGACCCGCTGGCCCTTGCCGCGGAACAGCCAGGCGTAGGCGGCCGGCAGGACCAGCAGCGTCAGCAGCGTCGACGTGATGATGCCGCCGATGACGACCGTCGCCAGCGGCTTCTGGACCTCGGCGCCGGCGCCGGTCGCGACCGCCATCGGGATGAAGCCGAGCGCGGCGACCAGCGCCACGGTGAGGATCGCCCGCAGCTTCACCGCCGCACCCTGGTAGGCCGCGGTCGCGGCGTCGGCGCCGCCGTCCTGGCACCGCTTCATCTCGCCGACCAGGACGAGGCCGGTCAGCACCGCGACGCCGAAGAGCGAGATGAACCCCACGCCGGCAGAGATCGAGAGGGGCATGCCCCGACCCCACAGCGAGAAGACGCCCCCGGTGATCGCGAAGGGCACGTTGAGGTAGACCAGCGCCGCCAGCTTCGCCGAGCCCTGGCTGGCGTAGAGCAACATGAAGATGAGGAGCAGCGCGACCGGCACCGCGATCGCGAGCCGGCGGGTGGCTTCCTCCAGGTTCTGGAACTGGCCGCCCCACTCGACGTACGCCCCGGCCGGGATCACGTCGGCGTCCGCCATGGCCCGCTTGGCATCGCCGACGAACCCCGCGAGGTCGCGGCCGCGCACGTTCATCTCGACGGTGATCCGCCGGCGCCCGCCCTCGTGGCTGATCTCGGCCGGCCCGTCCTCGACGGACAGATCGGCGAGCTGGGCGAGCGGGATGCTCTGGCCGCCGGGCGCGCGAACCCGCAGCGCGCTGATCTGGCCGATGTCTCGCCGATCCTCGGGGGCGAACCGCACCTGCACCGCGAAGCGCCGGCTGCCGTCGAGCACCACCCCGGCGTCGCGTCCACCGAGGGTGGAGACCGCGTCGAGCACGTCCTTGGCGTTGATGCCGTACCGCGCGATCGCGTGGCGGTCGACCCGCACGCGCAGGACCGGCAGCCCGGCGATCTGCTGCGCCTTGACGTCGGCGGCGCCGGCCACCTTGGACAGCACGGCCACGGCGCGGTCGGCGGTGCGCGCCAGCGTGCCGAGATCGTCGCCGAAGATCTTGACCGCGACGTCCGAACGGACGCCCGAGATCAGCTCGCTGACCCGCAGCTCGATCGGCTGCGAGTAGCTGAAGGTCGTGCCCGCCAGGTTCCGCTGGAGCGCCTGGTCGAACTTCTCGATCAGCCCCTGCTGGGTCGAGGCCGTCTTCCACTGCGACGGCGGCTTCAGCATCACCAGGATGTCGGTCAGCTCGGCGCCCATCGGATCGGTCGCGATCTCGGCGCGGCCGGTCTTGGACACCACCGTCACCACCTCGGGGAACTGCTTCAGGACCCGCTCGATCTCGGTGGTCTGCCGGATCGACTCCTCCAGCGACACGCTGGGCAGGCGGGCGGCCTGGACCGCGATCGCGCCCTCGCCCAGGCGCGGCATGAACTCGGCGCCGAGCGTCCGGCCGGCCAGGCCGCTGGCGACCAGCAGCACGACCGCGACCACGGCCGGGATCCAGCGGAAGCGCAGGCAGCCGCGAAGCAGCGGCAGGTAGCCGAGCCGCGCCACCGCGACGATCGGGCTCTCGCGCTCCCGGATCTTGCGCGGCAGGAACATCGCCGCGAGCACCGGGATCAGGGTCAGCATGAGCAGCAGCGACCCGCCGAGGACGAACAGCACCGTCATCGCCATCGGCCTGAACATCTTCCCCTCGATCCCGGCGAGCGACAGGATCGGCAGGTAGACGATCGCGATGATCAGCACGCCGAACGTCGCCGACCGCAGCACCTCGTGGCTGGCCCGCAGCACCAGGCGGGAACGCTCGGCGCGGTCGACCGGCCGCCCCAGCTCGTGGTTGCGCTCGGCGATGAGGCGGACCGCGTTCTCGATCACGATGACCGACCCGTCGACGATGAGGCCGAAATCGATCGCGCCCAGGGACATGAGATTGCCCGACACGCCGAAGTAGCGCATCGCGATGAACCCGAACAGCATCGACAGCGGGATCGCCGCGGCGGCGATCAGCCCGGCGCGGAGGTTCAGCAGCATCAGGAGCAGCACGCCGATCACCAGCACGCCGCCCTCGAGCAGGTTCTTGCCCACGGTGTGGACGGTCTTGTCGACCAGCTCGGCGCGGTCGTAGAAGGGGTCGACCTCGACGCCCAGCTTGGCGAGCTGCGGCTTCATGTCGGCGAGCGTCTGCTTGACGTCGACGACGACCTGACGCGAGTTCGCGCCCATCAGCATCATGACGATCCCGGTGACCGCCTCGCCGCGGCCGTCGCGGGTGACCGCGCCCTGACGGACCAGGGGCGCGAAGGTCAGGTCGGCGACCTGGCGGACGTAGATCGGCGTGCCGTCGTCGGTCGCGTCGACCACGATGTTGCCCAGGTCCTCGAGCGTGCGCACCAGGCCCTCGCCGCGGATCAGGTACTGCTCGCTGTTCTTCTCGATGTAGGCGCCGCCGGCGTTGGCGTTGTTCTGTTCGAGCGCCTCGAAGACCTGCTCGAGCGTGAGGTCGAACGCCGCCAGCCGTTCCGGGTGGACCTGCACCTGGTAGGTCCGCAGCTCGCCGCCGAACGTGTTGATCTCGATGACGCCGGTGACCTTGCGCAGCCGTGGCGCGATCTCCCAGTCGAGGATGTCGCGCAGCTCCATCGCGGTCTTGCCCTCCCCGCGCACCTCGAACTGGTAGATCTCGCCGAGCCCGGTCGACACCGGGCCCAGCTCGGGATCGCCGTAGCCCTCGGGAATGGCTTCGCGCGCGGCCTGGAGCCGTTCGCCGACCAGTTGGCGGGCAAAGTAGATGTTGGTGCCATCCTTGAAGACGACGGTCACGGCCGACAGGCCGAACTTGGAGACCGATCGCACCTCGAGCAGGTCGGGCAGCCCGCTCATCGCCTGCTCGACGGGCGTGGTGATGAACTGCTCGACCTCCTCCGGCCCCAGGGCCGGAGACGACGTCAGGACCTGCACCTGCACGTTGGTGACATCGGGGAACGCGTCGATCGGCAGCGATTGCATCGCGCGGAAGCCGGCGCCGATCAGCAGCAGCGTCAGGACCGCGACGAGGAACCGGTTCTTGAGGGCCCACTGACAGATCTTCTCGATCATCTCAGTCCTCCCCCATCTCGCCCTTGCGCGCTTCGGACTTGAGGACGAAGGAGCCGGTGGTGACGACGTCGTCGCCGGCGGCGAGCCCCTTCTCGACCTCGACCCAGCCCCCGGACTCGCCGGCGATCTTCACCGGACGGGCGACAAACGTGTGCTCGCCGCGCGGGACGAAGACGATGGTGCGGTCGCCATCGCGCTGCACCGCCGCCGACGGGATCACGACCCTCGGCCGTGCGACCCCGGACGTGCCCTCGAGCTCGACGCTCGCGAACATCCCGGGCTTGAGCGCGCCGTCGTCGTTCGGCAGCGCGACCCGGACCTGGATCGCGCGGGTCTTCGGCTCGACCACGGCGCCGATGGCCGCGACCGAGCCGGGGAACGCTCGATCGTAGGCGGCCACCCGCGCGGTCACCTTCTGGCCGAGCTTCACCTGCGCCAGATCGCGCTCGAAGACGTCGACCTGCACCCACACCTGCCGGAGGTCCATGATCACGAAGAGCGCATCGCTCGGCTCCGCCATCTGGCCCAGCGTCGCGGTGCGCTCGACGACCACGCCGGCGATGGGCGCCACCACGGCGACGCTGGACGTCTGCCGGCGGTCGATGTCGAGCCCGCCGAGCTGGGCGTCGCCCAGGCCCATCGTGCGGAGGGCGCTGGCCGCCGCCTGCATGTCGGCCCGCGAGCGGGCCGCCTCAGCCTCGGCGTGACGCCAGTCGGCCTCTGAGCTGATCTTCTTGTCGGCCAGCGCCTTCTCGCGATCGGCCGTCTCTCGCGCGACCTTCCACGTCGCCGCCGCCGACAGATACTCGGCCTTCGCGCGGGCCAGCTCGGGCGCGTCGACGATCGCCAGCGTCTGGCCCTTCTTGACCTGCTCGCCGATGCCGACCGCGAGCGAGATGATCCGCCCGCCGAGGCGGGGTCCGACGCGGGCGACCCCGTCGCCCGACGGCTGGACCTCGGCGGTGGCCTGGAGCAGGCCGGTTGTCGTGCGCGTCTCGGCCTTCGCGATCGCGATCCGCGCCGACGTCTCTTGCTCGGCCGTCAGGACGATGGCGCCGTCGGGGCGCGCCGCTTCCTCGGCCGGCTCGGCCTCGGCGTTCTTGCCCTTGCTGTCGCTTCCACAGGCGCCCAGGCCCACGGCGCAGAGCAGGATGATGTTCCTCATGGCAGTTCCTCTCCGGCCGCGCGCAGCACGCCGTAGCGGGCCTCGACCATCTCGTCGACGGCGTCGAGGTAGTCTTGCTGGCCGGCGATCAGGTCGCGGCGGACCTGGCTGAAGGTGAAGTAGTCGAGCTTGCCGCTCGTGAAGGATTCGCGGGCCAGCTCCAGGTTGTCGTGGAGCGTGCCGACGACGTCTTGGTCGAAGCCGAGGACCGCGTCGCGCGCCCTCGCGTAGGTCTGGAAGGCGAGCCGAGCCTCGCGCTCGATCTCGGCCTGGACACGCCCGCCGTCGATCTCGGCGCGGCGGGCTCGGA
>DASZXE010000278.1:0-5043 GCA_035546475.1 Kofleriaceae bacterium | reverse complement strand
GGCGGCGAGCCACGGCCGCGGCGCCGAGCGCGCCGACGAACCGCACCGCGGACCGGCGCGCGCCGACGACGACGCGAGGGCCGGGGCGGCGGAGCGCGCGAAGGATGCGCGGACGTCGGGCGTCGACGACAAGGGAGGGGCCGCGAAGGCGGAAGGCGGATCGGAGGCGGCGGCGGCGACGGACACGAAGCCCGGATCGGGCACGGGCACGAGCACGGGCACGGGCACGGGCACGGGCACGGGCACGGGCACGGGCGCGGGAGGTCAGGCGGCGGCGGTGAACACGCTCGCCGCACCCGCCGGGACGGAGGCGGCCTCGGCCTCCGCTGCCGTCACGATCGCCGTCAGCGATGGAAAGTCTGACGGCAAGGGCGGCGGCAAGACCGGCTCCGCCGGCTCCGGCTCGTCGACACCGGCCATCGCGGGCCTCGAGCTCGGCGGTGGCGCGGGCCATGCATCCGGGGCCACCGCGATGCCCACGGTCCTCGTCGAGCGAACGCCGCCGATCGCCGCCACGCGCGCGCCGACCGCGGCCCACGCGACCTCCGCAGACGCGGCGGCCCTCCACGCCGCCGACGCGGCCGACGCGATCGAGCAGGCGATGCCCGCTCACGGCACCGCCCGCGCGCGCCTCGTCGTCGGCGACGCCGGCGACCGCGTCGTCGTCTCGGTCGCCGTCCATCACAACACGGTCGACGTCGCCATCCGCGCCGACGACCACCACCTCGCGCAGGCCGTCGCCTCGACGCGCGAGGAGCTCGGCAACGCCCTCGGCCGCCACGGCCTCGGCCTCGCCGACGCCAACGCCAACGCCAACACGGGCCACGGCCACCCGCGCGACGGCCAGCCCGCCGCGCCGCGCGCCGCCGACGCCACCACGCGCCGCGCCACCGCCGCGCGCACCACGACCCACACCGCCGCCGACGAGCTCGTCGGCGCGCCGCACGATCCCCACCTCCGCGCCCGCGCCTGATCCGAGGGAGCCCATGCGAATCGACCAGACCAGCACCTACACCACGCCGACGACGTCGTCGACCGGCACCGGCCTCGGCGGCATGTCGGCCACCCCCGACGCCTTCCTCAAGCTCTTCGTCGCCCAGCTCCAGAACCAGAACCCGCTCGAGCCGCAGGACAACTCGCAGATGGTCGCCCAGCTCGCGCAGTTCTCGTCGCTGGAGCAGCAGGTCGAGAGCAACACGCGGCTCGACGACCTGGTCGCCTCGCAGGACTCCGCCGCCGGCGCGAGCCTGACCCAGCTCGCGGGCCGCACGATCACCGCCGACGCCAGCGCCGTCACCCTCGACGCCGGCGGCTCGGTGCCGCCCCTCGAGCTGACCGGCACGCCGGCCGCCACCGGCGGCGACCTCGTCGTGCGCAACGCCGAGGGCGAGGTCATCCGCCGCGTGCCGATCACCGCCGGCCCGCCGCCCACCGCCGCGTGGGACGGCAAGGACGACCACGGCGGCACGGTCCCCGCCGGAACCTACCAGCTCGGCGTCGAGGCCACCGGCGCCGACGGCAAGCCGGTCACCGCCGCCCTCCAGCTCCGCGCCCGCGTCGATGCCGTCGAGCTCGGCCCCGACGGCGCCCACCTCCGCCTCGGCAACCTCACCATCACCCCCGCCGCGGTCCGCTCGATCTTCGGCCCGCAAGGAGACGCCTCGTGAGCATCCTCTCCAGCCTCTACACCGGCGCCAGCGGCATGACCGCGCACGGCGGTGCGATCGGCATCGTCGGCGACAACATCGCCAACGCGTCCACCATCGGCTTCAAGCGCTCGCGCGCCGACTTCGCGGACGTCCTCGGCGGCAACCTCGGCGGCCAGCGCCTCGGCGCCGGCGTGCGCCTCGGCGGCGCCGACTCGATGTTCGAGCAGGGCTCGATCCAGCAGACCGGCGGCACGTTCGACCTCGCGATCCGCGGCAACGGCATGTTCGCCGTCAAGGGCGCCCACGGCGGCCAGACCCAGACGTACTACACGCGCGACGGCCGCTTCGGCCTCGACAACCAGGGCTACGTCACCAACGAGCAGGGCCTGCGCCTGCAGGGCTACATGATCGACGACGCCGGCGCGGTCGCCACCAGCGCGACCGACCTCGACCTCGCCGGCCACGAGAGCCCGCCGGTGGCGACCACCGCCGCCAACCTCTCCTACAACCTCGACTCGACGAAGCCGGTCGCGGCGGCGTGGAACCCGGCCGCGCCGGCCGGCACCTCGCAGACGTCGGTGACGGTGCACGACTCGCTCGGCAACGAGCACAAGGTCGACATCTACTTCCTCAACCAGGGTGGGGGAAAGTGGGAGTGGCACGCCACCGTCGACGGCGGCGAGCTGAACGGCGGCACCGCCGGCACCCCGACCGAGATCGCGACCGGCACCGTCGAGTTCAACGCGGCCGGCGCCCTCGACAAGGAGACGCCCGGCGCGTCGAGCGCGTCGTTCGTCGGCGCGGCGGCCGGCCAGGCGATCAAGTTCGACTTCGGCGACGCCATCACCACCGACGGCGGCACCGGCATCAGCGGCACCACGCAGTACGCGCAGGGCTTCGCGACCAACGGCGTCAAGGTCGACGGCCGCGCGGCCGGCAAGCTGACCGACGTGTCGATCGGCGACGACGGCACGATGACCGGCACGTTCGACAACGGCGACACCCACGCGATCGCGCAGGTCGCGCTGGCGACGTTCGGCGCCGAGCAGGAGCTGACGCGCGCGGGCGACGGCCTCTACACGGAGAGCGCCGGCTCGGGCCAGCCGCTCCTCGCGGCGGCCGGCAACGGCGGTCGCGGCGCCATCAGCCAGGGCGCGCTCGAGGGCTCGAACGTCGACCTCGGCAACGAGCTGGTCACGATGATCGCGTACCAGCGCGCCTTCCAGGCGAACTCGAAGACGGTGACCACCGCCGACGAGATGCTCGCGCAGATCGCCGAGCTGGTTCGCTAGCGTCCGGGCGGAGCTCGGGCGCGCGGTTGCTCCGACCGAGCTCGGTCCCGAGATCCTCGTCGGGCCCGGTCGATCGACGAGAGGGCTGGCATGCGGGCCGACCCTCCCAGCGTGCGAGCGGATCCTCGGGCCCCGGCGCGAAGGCGACGCGGGGCCCTTGACGGATCCGGGTTTCGGCCGTCAGCCCCGCCGACAAGGAAGGGCAGAGGCCGGAGAGAATCGAGGCGGGACGGGCGGTTACGCGTGGCCTGACGGTTGCAAAACCCGCGGCCGTGAGCGACCTGCCTCTCGACCTAGCCGAGCTCGAGGCCATCCAGGCCGCGATCCGTCAGGCTTCCCCGTCGGTGACCGCGTCGGCCGATCCGGCCGACGTGTCGCCGCTCCCGTTGATCGCCGCCGAGCGCAATGCGCAGGCGGCCCGGCCCCGGCTCGCGGATCTGACCGCGCGCTGGGCGCGGCGCCTGCCGCGGATCCTCCGCGCACATGTTGGCGACGTGACCGTCGACTCGATGGGCGCCGAGATCCTCGACGCCCGCAGCCTCGGCGACGAGCTGCGCCCGATGTGGATCGGCGTCGTCCACGGCGAGGGCACCGGCGCGGTCGCGATGGTGATCGCGATCGGCGGCGAGCTCGTCGAGATCGCCGCCGCCAAGCGCTGCGGCGGCAACGTCGTCGGCGCCGCCGGCGCGTCGGGCCGCGATCCGTCGCCGCTCGCGCTCCGCCTGTTCGGCCCGATCGGCGACTCGACGCTCACCGTGCTCGACGCCGCCTGGCTCGAGACCAACGCGACCGGCCTCAAGGTGGTGCCGACCACCGCGGCGTCGGTCGGCCACGCGCTCGGCGCCGACGCGGTGCTGGGCGCCACGCTCAACGTCGGCGGCCGCGTCCCCGGCCGCATCCGCGTGTTCGTCCGCCCCGAGCTCCTGCTCCCCGCGGTCGAGCGCAGCGCGGCGGTCGCCGCCGCCGATCGCGCGGTCGCCGCGGCGCTGGGCGGCGTCCCCGTCGAGGTGCGCGTCGAGCTCGCGACCATGTCGATCCCGATGTCGGAGCTGCGCCGCCTCGGCCCCGGCTCCCAGCTCACCCTGCCCGTCTTCGTCGATGATCCACTGCCCATCTACTGCGGCGACGTCCTCAAGGCCTGGGGACGCCCGGTGGTGACCCGCGGCGTGCTCGCCGTGGAGGTCGCCGCGCTCGCCGTGCCCGGAGGAGGTCGCCCATGAGCGATGCCGCTGCCGCCGTCGATCCCCGCAAGCTCGAGAGCCTGCTCCACGACGTCCCGCTCGAGCTCACCGTCGAGCTCGGCCGGATCAAGATGACCCTGTCCGAGCTGGCGGCCCGCCTGGGGCCCGGCTCGGTGATCACCCTCGACAAGATCACCGGCGCGCCGCTCGACGTGCGCGTCAACTCGCGCCTGGTCGCGCGCGCCGAGGCCGTCGCCATCGGCGACCGCTGCGGCATCCGCATCCTCGAGCTCATCGACAAGGAGAGCTGACATGCACCGCTCGCGCTGGCCGCTCGCGGCCACCTCCACGGCGATCGCGCTCGCGCTCGCGTCCACCGCCCACGCCGACGGCCGGCCGCGCCTCAAGGTCGTCGATCACGGCGCGCAGGTCGAGGTCGTGGTGTCGGACGTCCGGCTCGTCGACGCGCCGACCATGAAGGTCAACGGCTCGCGCCTCGACCTGCCGCTGGCCGGCCACCCGCTCGAGGTGAACGACGAGTACGACCACGGCCTCGTCATGCGGATCGACGTCCGCGGCGAGACCGCGGCGAAGACGCTGAGCGTGAAGCTGCGCCGCGATCCGGGCGTCGCGGTCGCGCTCGCGAAGGGCGCGGTCGCGCGGCAGGAGGACGACGGTGTGCACCTGTGGGTGCCCATCTCCCCGAGCGCCCCCGCCGTGCCCACCGCGGCCGTCGCGGCCGCTGCGGCCGTTCCCCCGCCCGCTCCCGCTCCCGTTCCCGTTCCCGCTACCGTCGTCGCCGCCCCCGCGGGCGTCCCCACCGGCACCGCCGTCACCCTCGACGGCGTCACCGCCCCGCCCGCGGCCGCCGCCTCCACCGCCGCCACGCCGCCGGCCCCCGCCGCCGCCGTCACCGCGCCG
>DASZXE010000277.1:0-15291 GCA_035546475.1 Kofleriaceae bacterium | reverse complement strand
AGCTCCGCCGCCGCCGCCGCCACCGCCGCCGCGTCGCGGTCGATCCGCACGACGCCGACCGGGCAGCCGTCGAGCATCGCGATCCACAGCCGCCCCGCCGGATCCGCCAGCCGCGCCGCGAACCAGCGCGCGTGCTGCTCGGCCGCGATCGGCCGCGGATCGATCGACCGCGCCCGCACGTCGGGCGCGTTGTTCCAGGCCAGGACGCGGCTCGCGTCCTGATCGGTCGCGCGGCGCAGCGCGACCACGCCGGTGGTCGCCGGCTGCCGGGGCAGCGGGGCGCCGGCGATCACGCCGCGTCCTCCGCCACCGCGAGCAGCTCCCACGCGAGCGGCGTCGCCCGCGCGATCGCGACCTTCGCCACCCGGCCGAGCACCGCCGGCAGCTCGCCGGGCGGCAGTCCGAAACCCGGACGGATCGCCCGCACGTTCGCGCGGGTCAGCACCTCGCCGGCCGCGATGTCGGCGACCGCGTAGAGCGAGCGGCGGAACGCGCGGCTGCCCGACTCGCTCGCCGGCCGCCGGCTGCTGCCGTCGCCGAGCGCCGCGTACGCCATCCGGCAGCCGCGCACGACCTCGGCCATCTCGGCCGGCTCCAGCGAGAAGCCGGCATCCGGCCCGCCGTCGCCGCGCCGCAGGGTCAGGTGCTTCTCGACCAGCGAGGCGCCGCGCGCGACCGCGGCGATCGCCACCGTCGAGCCCGGGGTGTGGTCGCTCAGCCCGACGACGACGCCCAGCTCGGCCAGGCGATCCATCCGCCGCAGGTTCGACTCCTCGGGCGGGGTCGGATAGCCCGAAACGCAGTGCAGCACGATCACGCCGCCGTCGCCGTGGGCGCGCGCGGTCGCGATCGCGGTCTCGACCTCGGCGTCGCTCGCCATGCCGGTCGACAGGATCACCGGCTTGCCGGTGCGCGCCGCGGCGGCGATCAGCTCGAGGTCGCCGAGCTCGAACGACGCGATCTTGAAGACCGGCGCGCCGAGCGCGTCGAGCCGCGCGACCGCGTCGACGTCGAACGGCGCCGAGAAGACGGTCAGCCCGCGCTCGCGCCCGCGCGCGAAGATCGCCGGGTGCCAGGCCCACGGCGTGTGCGCCTCCTCGTAGAGGTCCCACAGCGTGCGGCCGGCCCACGGCCCCGACGCGATCGCGAAGCCCGGGCCATCGCCCGGCAAGGTCATCGAGTCGGGCGTGAAGGTCTGGAGCTTCAGCGCGTCGCAGCCGGCGTCGGCGGCGGCGTCGACGATGGCGAGGGCTCGCTCGAGGCTGCCGAGGTGGTTGGCGGACAGCTCGGCGACGATCCAGGGCGGGTGGCCGGCGCCGATGGCGCGGCCGATGCGGACGGCGGGAAGTCGACGGGCGACCATGGGACCTCGCGGGAAGGAGGGCGCTCGGCCGCGTCGAGCTCGCGGCAGGGAGGCGGGCGCGTGCCGGTGCTCCGGCGGCACATCACTGCACCACGAACTCGGCGAAGATCATCCGGTGCAGGCGGTCCTCGCCGATGATGTCGGAGACCGCGGTCTCGAGGTCCTCGCGGATGTGGTCCTTGTTGTCGGGGCCGAGCGTGTCGGCGACCTTCAGGCCGGACAGGTAGCGGAGGATCGCGTCGCGGATGAGCTGCTTGCTCTTGTCGAAGACCTTGACGGCGGAACCGTTGGCGAGCTCCGCCTGCATCGTGACCTTCAGGTAGCGGGCGGAGCCCGGCTCGTTCAGGTTCACGACGAACGGATCGAGCGCGACCACCGGGCCGGTCACCTCGCGCTTCACCGGGTCATCGGCGCCCGCCGTCTCCGCGTGGGCGACGGCCGGCTTGGCGGTGAGCGTCTTGAACGCCACCAGCCCGGTCAGCGCCAGGTTGGCGCCGAGCAGGATGACCAGGATCTTCGGCGGCTTGCTACCGGCCGCGGCGTCCTCGTGGGCGGCGCCGCCTTCCTCGCTGCTGCTGCTGCTCATGGCGACCGTTGCTTCAGCAAGCCGCGTGCCGCCCGCAACCTCCCGCCACTGCTCGCCCGCGCTCCGTCCGCTCCGTCAATCCTGGCGTCGCCGGCGCCGACAGCCGCGGCCCGCGCCGTCAGCGCTGGATCAGCGCCGTCATCGCCGACAGCATCGGCCCCGCCTTGTGGCGAGCCTCGCCGTCGAGCAGGTAGGCGCCGTCGTCGTCGCGCGGCACCGAGGTGATGCCGGGGTAGTCCGCCTCGAGCGCCGTCACCAGCCGCTGCCGCCGCACGATCGTCGTCTTCTCGCGCGCCGCCGCCGAGATCTCGGCGTGGTGCGCCACCGCCGCCGCCACCTCGCGCCGCAGCGACTCCGGGTCGTACGGCTTCGACAGGAAGCGGAACACCTCGCCGACGTTGATGCCCTCCACCGCGGTGTCGAGCGTGCCGCGGCCGGTCAGCAGCATCCGCACCGTCTCCGGTTGCAGCCGCCGCGCCTTCACCGCCAGCTCGACGCCGGTCATCTCCGGCATCTCGTAGTCGCTCAGCAGCACCGCCACCGAGCGCGCGCCGAGCACCTGCAGGGCGACGACCGGCGACGTGCACGTCACGACCTCGTAGCCGTCGAGCCGCAGGAAGCGGGCGACCGACGACACGATCTCCGCGTCGTCATCGACGCAGAGCACGACCGGGGGAGGATTGGGCATCGTCATCTCACTGCGACAACCATCGACGCCAGCCGCGGACCACGAGCGACTGCTCGGCCTCGGTCAGGGCGGCGACGACGTCGTGCATCGTCGGGTAGCGCTGCTCGCCGCGCTTCTCCAGGCAACGCTGGACGACGCGGGTCAGCTCGGCGGGCAGGGGCCCGTGCGGCGTGTCGATCTCGGGGATGGGAGCCTTGATGTGCTTGAGGCACAGGTCGCGGATCGTCTTGGCCTTGTACGGCGGCCGGCCGGTCAGCATCTCGTAGAGGACGGCCCCGAACGAGTACTGGTCGCTGCGCTCGTCGGCGCCGAGGCCGCGGATCTGCTCGGGCGAGATGTACGACGGCGTCCCGAACACGAACTCGGCCGGCTGCGACGGATCGAGCGGCGGCGGGTCGTCGCGGAGCTGGGCGAGCCCGAAGTCGAGCAGCTTCGCGGTGTCCCCCTCGACGAGGACGTTCGACGGCGACAGGTCGGCGTGGATGACGCCGCAGTCGTGCGCCATCGCGAGCGCCGACGCGAGCTGGCGCGCGAGCAGGACGACCCGCTTGGGCTCGAGCGGGCCGTCGATCAGATCGGCCAGGCTGTGGCCGCCGAGCAGCTCCATCACCAGGTACGGGCGGCCGTCGCCGAGGTAGCCGAAGTCGAAGACGTCGACGATGTTCGGGTGCTTGATGCGGGCGGCGGCGCGCGCCTCGCGCAGGAAGCGGCCGGCGCTGTCGGGGTCCGACGACAGCACGCTCGCGTGCAGCACCTTCAGCGCCAGCGCGCGGCCGAGGGTCGCGTGGGTGACGTGGTAGACGCTGCCCATGCCGCCGGCGCCGAGGTGGCGGATGACGCGGTACTGGCCGACGAGCGCGCCCGGCGTCAGGTCGACCTTCGCCGGCGTCGCGGGGACCGCCCGCGGCGTCATCTTGCGGAGGAACACCTCGGCGCGCAGCGCGCGGCCGGGCCGGATGGTCGCCACCACCTCGGCGCTCGCGGTCGGGCCGCGGACGACGGTGCGGCCGGCGACCGCGCGGCGGGCGAGCAGATCGATCTCGGTCAGGAACGCCAGCCGCGCCACCACCGCCGGCCCGAGGTGGGCGTCGAGCGTCGACGTGGCAATGATCCGACCCTGGCGCTCGACGGAGACCGTGTAGCGATCGTCGCCGGGGGCGCGCGGCTCGATCCACAGCGTGTCGGCGTCGGCGCTGATCGCCGCGTCGAGGATGACGTCGCAGGCGACCGCCGGGGAAGGCGGGTTCGCGGGCAGCGGAAGCTGCGCGGGGTGGGTCGTCGCCGGCGGCGGAGGCGCGGCGGCGGCGGCGGCGGGCGGGGTGCGGCGGAGGCGGGCGGATTCCATCGGGGGGGCCTCGTGCAACGGATCGGCCAGCCCCGGAGGTCGTCAAGGTAGCGATCGCTGATTCGCGAGGGCCGTGAACGGGCCGCGAGGAGGCGCGTTTTCCGGCGGGTGCCGCCACGTTTGACGCACGATCTTCGTGGTCGACGCGCAGGCTCGCGAGACGACGTGCATCGGGTGCTGGCACGCGCCTCGCACATACGCGTCCGCGTGACGACCAAGGAAGCGTTGCTCGAGCGGGCGGGCGAGTCGGACAGCTCGATCCGTCTACCGACGACGAGCGGGGAGCACCCGCTCATGCTGTCGGCCTCGATCGTGGCGGTTCCCGCCGGGGTCCGCGTGCTGGTCGCCGACGACGATCCTCGCATCGTCCGCGCGATCGCGAGCACGCTGACCCGCATCGGCTTCGACGTCCGCGTCGCCAACGATGGCGCCCCCGCCATGGTGATGGCGGAACAGTCGCCGCCCGACCTCGCGATCATCGATCTCGGCATGCCCACCGGCGGCAACGAGGTCGTCCGACGTCTGAAGGAGCTGTTCGGCACCGCGATCCACGTGCAGATCCTGAGCGGCACCGACGAGGAAGAGGCCCGCCTGGCCGCCTTCGACGCCGGCGCCGACGGCTTCCTGACCAAGCCGATCTCGATGAAGGAGCTGCAACGCCGGCTCGTCGCCGCGGCCCGCAGCCAGCGCGCCTACATCGAGGCTCGCCAGGCGCGCGAGCAGGCCGACCGTCTGCTCGCGTGGGGCACCGAGGCTGCCGCACTGCTGGCGCACGACCTCAACAACGGTCTCGCCGTCGCACTGTCGAACATGAGCTACCTGTCGCAGGTGCTCACCGTCACCGACGATCAGGGTCAGGCGCTCGCGTCGACCTTGCGCGCGCTCAAGCGCATGTCCGGCCTGGTCGCCAACTTCGTCGACGTCTCGCGCTTCGAGGACGAAGCGCTCAAGCCTCGCCCCGGCGTCGTGCGCGTGCGCGAGCTCATGCTCGAGGTGATGGCTGTTCACGCGCCGTCGATCGGGCGCGATGTGCGACACGCGGTGACCTGCGATCCCGAGCTGCTCGGTCACTTCGACGAGGCGCTCGTCGCCCGCGTGCTGCACAACCTCGTCGGCAACGCCGCCCGCTACTGTCACGCGGGCGGCATGATCCGCCTGACCGCCACCGGTCGACCGACCATTGCCGACGAGCCGCCCACGCTCGACATCACCGTCGAGAACACAGGGCCTCACATCGCGCCGCACCTCGCCGACAAGCTGTTCGGCAAGTACGCCCTCGGCAAGGGCGGCCAGCGCGGGCTCGGCCTCTACTTCTGCCGTCTCGCGTGCGAGGCACACGGGGGCACCATACGTTACGTGGCGACGCCGGACGGTCCGTCGTTCGTCCTCACGTTGCCGCGCTCACCGCGTCCCGCCGGCATGACCGCTGGGGGGTGACCTTTCCATGGCTCGCGACACTCATTCGTCGACGGGGCCGACATGCGTTTCGCGCCGTCCACCGATGACGTCACCGCACCGTACCCGTACACTATCCTCGTGCGACCGCGACGAGGTCGGAGGGTGCCCTAGGATGGGTCCCACGGTGGTGGAAGACGCGCCAGATCCCGGCGGACTGCGGGTGCTCCTGATCGACGATGACGAGGCGATCGCGCGCTCGGTCGCGCGGCTGTTCCGTCTCCACGACATCACGGTCGAGCACGTCGGCGCGCTCGCGCAGATCGAGGAGCTGCTCTCGCGGCCCGACGCGACCGAAGCATGGGACGTCATCCTTCTCGACGTCAACCTGCCCAACATCAGCGGCCTCGACATCCTGCGCCGCCTGCGGGCCAACGGCGCGACGGCGTCGGTGGTGATGCTGACCGGCGACGACTCGGCGTCGACGGCGACCGAGGCGCTGCGCGCCGGCGCCTACCACTACATCGTCAAGCCGATGCTCAACAACTCGCTGATCGACGTCGTGACGCTGGCGGCCCGCCAGACCGAGGTCGTGAGGCACACGCAGCACGCCAAGGGCTCGACGGAGTCGGACGTGCTGGTCGGCGACAGCCAGGCGATGCGCGGGCTGCGGACGTCGATCCAGCAGATCGCGCGCACGCCGGCGAGCGTCCTCATCATCGGCGAGAGCGGCACCGGCAAGGAGCTGGTCGCCCGCACGCTGCACCGCCTGTCGGATCGCAGCCATCACATGTTCGTGCCGCTCAACTGCGGCGCGATCCCCGAGGGCCTCATCGACAGCGAGCTGTTCGGCCACACGCGCGGCGCCTTCACCGGCGCGACCAGCGCGCGGCCCGGCGTCTTCGTCGAGGCCGACGGCGGCACGCTCTTCCTCGACGAGATCGGCGACATGCCGGCCGGCGTGCAGGTGCGCCTGCTGCGCGCGCTGCAGGAGCGCGAGGTGAAGGCGGTCGGCGCGGACGCCCCGCGCCCCGTCGACGTCCGGGTGGTCGCGGCGACCCACGTCGACCTGACGCGCGCGGTCGCCGACGGCAAGTTCCGCAGCGACCTCTTCTTCCGGCTGAACGTCGTCACCATCCGGGTGCCGCCGCTGCGCGAGCGCCGCGACGACATCCCGGCCTTGGTCGCGCGGCTCCTCCGCCGCCACGGCGGCTCGACGATCCCCGAGCTCGCGCCCGACGCGCTCGAGGCGATCCTCGGCTACCACTGGCCGGGCAACGTGCGCGAGCTGGAGAACGCGATCCAGCACGCGATCGCGCTGGCGGGCGGCGAGCGGATCGAGGTCCGCCACCTGCCGGCCGAGGTCATCGCGGCGTCGCGCTTCGCGCACCACTCCGGGCCCATCCCGATCTCGGGGCGCGGCGGCGGCGGCGGCGGCGGCGGCGACGGGTCAGGCAGCGGCGGCAGCGATCCGGGCATGGCGCCGGCGGTGCTCGAGGACGGGCTGTCGCTCACCGACGCCAAGCGCAAGGCGGCGGCCGACTTCGAGAAGGCCTACCTCGAGCGCGTCCTCGAGCACGCGAAGGGGAGCATCTCGGCGGCGTCGAGGATCGCGGGGATCGATCGCACGAACTTCCGCCGCTTGCTGCAGCGCCACGGCATCGACTCGACGCGCTACCGTAGCTGAGCGTTCGCTGCGTCGATGGCGTCGAGAGTGGCGACCGTCGGTCCCGCGGGACCGGTCGCTCAGGCGTACTTGCGGAGCTTCTCGACGAGCGTCGTGCGGTTGAGGCCGAGCAGCGCGGCGGCCTCGGTGCGGTTGCCCTGCGCGCGGGCGAGCGCCTCGTGGATCATGCGGCGCTCGAGGCCCTCGAGGGCGGAGCGGAGGTCGAGCGACGGGTCCTCGCCGGCGGCGGCGGCGGGCGCGGGCGCCGGGGCGGCCGGCAGCGAGACGGCGGGCAGGTCGATCTTCGCGATCGGCGCGGTGCCCTGCGCCATCGAGCGGGTGCCGAAGGTCAGGTCGGCGGCGGTGAGCACGTCGCCGTCGGCCAGGAGGACGGCGCGCTCGACCATGTGGTTCAGCTCGCGGACGTTGCCGGGCCACGGGTAGCTGAGCAGCGCGGCGCGCGCGGTGGCGTCGAACGTCGGCGCCGCGCGGCGCGAGGTGCCGCGGCGGACCGCGGCCTCGGCGAGCTTGATGATGTCGGTGCCGCGCGAGCGGAGCGGCGGCAGCTCGATCGGCATCACCGACAGGCGGAAGTACAGGTCCGAGCGGAAGGTGCCGGCGGCGACCATCGCCTCGAGGTCGCGGTGGGTGGCGGCGACGATGCGGACATCGATCGGCACCTCGGTGTCCGAGCCGAGCGGGCAGATGGCGCGCTGCTCGAGGACGCGGAGGAGCTTGGCCTGCGCCGACAGCGGCAGGTCGCCGATCTCGTCGAGGAAGAGCGTGCCGCCGTGCGCCGCGGCGAACCGGCCGGCGCGCTTGCCCTCGGCGCCGGTGAACGCGCCGCGCAGGTGGCCGAACAGCTCCGCCTCGATCAGCGAGTCGGGGATGGCGGCGCAGTTGACGGCGACGAACGGCTTCGACGCGCGCGACGACGCGCGGTGCACGGTGCGGGCGAAGAGCTCCTTGCCGGTGCCGGTCTCGCCGGTGAGCAGCACGCTCGACTCGCTCGGGCCGACGCGGCGGATCATCTCGAGGCAGCGCAGCACGGGGCGCGACTCGCCGAGGATGTCGGGGGCACACGTGTCACGCCAGGTCTGGAAGTCGTTGTCGCTCACGTTTTTCCTCTATAGCGAACGGCGCGCCAATCTCGCCGACACGGATCGGTGAGCTGGATGGCCATCGCTGCGACAAAGGAGCCGCTCCATCTTCCCGGATCTCCACGATCGCCTACGTCGCTACCTGACAGCGACCCGCCGAGGATCAGTGGGTAGGATCGCACCCATTGGGTTGTGGACAACCCGAGTGTAAACGCGGCGAAAGTCCGGATTACGCACGCGATTCGCGACGCGCAAGGTTGACGTGTCCTCGCGCATTTCGATCGCGTTGTTCCGGGTGTTCAGGTGTCGGCGCGACGCCCCCGCGTCGCGCGACCTGCGCCTGGGTGAGTGACGGAGCGAGAGAGGTGTACGAGTGATCGAACCGGCGACGGACCGCCGGGCCAGCGCCGAGCGGTCGGAAGGTGGGCGAGCGCCCTCCCTCGCGCCGCTCGATCGGCTTCAGCCGGCGCGGCGGACGCCGTGCGTGTGGAGCTGGATCTCCAGCGTCGAGACCAGCGTCTCGTCGTCCCACGGCTTGAGGAAGAAGCGATGAACGGAGCCCTCGTTCACCGCCCGGATCGCGACCTGGACGTCGGTGTTGCCGGTGACCAGGAAGCGGACCGTATCGGGGTACATCACGCGGACCATCTGCAGGAGCCCCAGCCCGTCGCTCGTCGTCGACAGGTTGAAGTCGGAGATCACGGCGTCGTAGTGCTTGCGCTTCAGCTCCATCATCGCCTCGGCGGCGGTGCCGACCGCGGTCACCTGGAACCGGTGCAGGGTGCGGCGCATGGCGCCCCGAACGTCGGGTTCGTCGTCGCAGACGAGGATGCTGTAATCCATGATGGCTCCGGGGCGGGAACGTGATGACCGCGAGAAGGATCATCGGCCGCGAGGGCGCACGGTTGAGGGCGGGCCTCGGAAGTCGTCGGGGGCGTCGGACCACCGGGCCGGCTGCCGGGCCGGCTGCCGCGCCGGCGGCGGGCCGTGATACACGAAGGGCGATGTCGTCCGCGGCGCGCGCGGTGCTGGTGGTCGGGCTGGTGGGTGCGGGCGCGGCCGTGGGGCTGGGGGGCGCGGCGGGGTGCCGGCGCCACCGCGGCGAGGATCCGGTGGTGTCGTCGGTGCGGGCCGGGATCGCGGCTCAGCTCGGCATGGCGCCGTCGCGGGTCGCCTGCACGCGCGACCGCTGCGAGGTCGAGGTCGGGGGCACGCGGCTGGGGGTGGCCGTCCGCGGCGGGCGCGACGCGACCTGGCAGTCGGACGAGGTCGTGCTGGCGGCGCCGCTGGTCGACCACGTGCGGGCGGAGCTGGCGGCCCTGGGCGTCGACGCGGCGGTCGACTGCGGCGCGGCGGTCCAGCCGGTCCCGGCCGACGGGCGGCTGACCTGCAAGGTCGGCGACGCCGGGGCCGCGTGGGTGCGGCTCGGGACCGACGGCGCGGTCGACGTCGACGTCGCCTTGACCGCGGCCGAGGTCGCGGCCCGCACCGCGCCCGTCGACGACGAGGCCCTCGAGCGGCTGTCGCGCGCGCTCGACAGCGACGAGGCGGAGGGCTCGGAAGGGGCCGAAGGGCAGGGCGACGACCCCGACGACGACGGCGATGACGCCCGCGACGACGCGGGGGTCGACGCGGCGGGCGTCCGCGCCGCCGGTGGGTGACGTTCAGGTCGCGGCGCGGTGGCGGACCGGGCGGCGGCCTCACACCGCCCGCCGGTGGTCATGGCGGCGCGCTACCATCGCGGGATGTCGCAATCGTCCCGGCTGGCGGGGGCCGCGCTGGCCACCGCCGCGCTCGCCGCTGTCGCGCTCGCCGCCTGCCCGTCGTCCAAGACTCCTCCCCCGGCTCGCCCGGCGGCGCCTCGCAAGGGCAGCATCACCCTCAGCATCGTCGGCACGAACGATCTCCACGGCGCGGTCGACCGGCTGCCGGTGCTCGCCGGCTACATCGCCAACCTGCGCGCCGCCCGCGCGAAGGACGGCGGCGAGGTGCTGCTCGTCGACGCCGGCGACCTGTTCCAGGGCACCCTCGCGTCCAACCTCGCCGAGGGCGCGCCGGTCGTGAAGGCGTACGACGCGATCGGCTACGACGCCGCCGCGATCGGCAACCACGAGTTCGACTTCGGCCCGGAGGGACCGGCGGTGACCGCGACCCGGCCCGGCGAGGATCCGCGCGGCGCCCTCCGCGCGCGCGCCGCCGAGGCGTCGTTCCCGTTCCTGTCGGCCAACATCCTCGACGCCGACACCGGCAAGCGGCCGGCGTGGGACAACGTGCACGGCTCGATCATGGTGGAGAAGGGGCCGGTGGTGATCGGCATCATCGGGGTCGCCACCGAGTCGACGCCGTACACGACGATGCCGGCGAACTTCGTCGGCCTGGTGATGGCGAAGCCGGCCGACACGATCATCGCCGAGGCCAAGGACCTGCGCTCGCGCGGCGCCCAGGTGATCGTCGTCGCGGCGCACCTCGGCAGCAAGTGCACCGATCTGAAGGATCCGAACGATCTGTCGTCGTGCGATCAGGACGACGAGGTCTTCCAGGTCGCGCGCGCGCTGCCGCCGGGGCTGGTGAACGTCATCGTCGCCGGTCACACCCACGCGGCGATCGCGCATCGGGTGAACGACATCGCGGTCATCGAGTCGTACGCGAGCGGGCGCGCGTTCGGCCGCGTCGACCTGCGCATCAACCCGGCCGGGGTGATCACGGCGGTCAGCATCAAGCGTCCGCAGGACCTCTGCCAGGCGCCGGGCGCCGACGGCGAGCAGGTGTCGGGGCACGACTGCCAGCCGGGCGTCTACGAGGGTCAGCAGGTCGTCTTCGATCGCAACATCGAGGCGATGATCGAGCCGGCGGAGGCGGCGGCGGCCAAGCTCGAGCAGGAGCCGCTCGGCATCACGCTCGGCGGGCCGATCACGCGCTCCTACGATCGAGAGAGCGCCGAGGGCAACCTGTTCACCGATCTCATGCTCGCCGCGCGGCCCGATGGCGACGTCGCGGTGACCAACGGCGGCGGCCTGCGCGCCGACATGCCCGCCGGCAGGCTCACCTATGGCTCGCTGTACGAGGCGATGCCGTTCGACAACCGGTTCGCGGTCGTGAAGCTGACCGGCGCGCAGGTGCGCAAGCTGGTGACGAACAACCTGCTGGGCGGCGGCGCGATCCTGTCGTGGGGCGGGCTGACCGCGACGGCGTCGTGCAAGGACGGGCGGCTCGACGTCGTGCTGAAGGACGAGGCCGGCACGGTGATCGACGACGCGCGGCCGCTGACGCTCCTGACCAGCGACTTCCTCGCGTCGGGCGGCGACGGCCTGATCGGCCGGCTCAAGCTGCCCGAGGGCAACGTCGTCATGACCGACACGATCATCCGCGACGCGATGGCGTCGGCCCTGACCGCGCGCGGCGGGACGATGGAGCCGACGCAGGAGTACGACCCGTCGCACCCGCGCCTGAGCTATCCGGGCAAGCGCCCCGTGAGCTGTTCCTCCTCGTCGCCCTGACGCGTCCCTCTCTTCTCCCCGCTCTCGCGCCCGCTCTCCCGTCTCCTTCACTCCGTCCCCTGCTCCTTCTTCCGCCCATCCCGCCACCGCCGCCGCCTTGCCGACCACGACGCCCTTGACCCGCTGGCTCGACGGCCTCGGCCCGCCCGGGCCGCTCGCCCTCGACGAGCTGACCGCCTGCTTCCTGCGCGTCTGCCGCACGCAGGCCGCGGGTCTGCGCGAGGCGCGCTCGGCCGGCCTCGACCGCACGCTCGTCGGCTGGCGGCAGACGCTCGCCGAGGCCCTCCGCGGCGCGCTGCGCACGACCGTCGCCCGCCTCGCCGATCTCGCGACCCGCACGTCGCTCGCGATCCTGTGGGAGCGCCTCCACGAGGCCCTGCCCGAGCGGCCGGACCTCGTGCGCGTCCTCGTCGCGCGGGTCTGCGCCGACGCGCTCGACGAGGCGGTCGGCCACCAGTTCGTCGCCTGCTTCCGGCAGCGCGCCCGCTGGCGCCTCGCCCCCGGCGATCCGTTCCCGGTCGCGTCGCCCGCGCTGCGCGACCTGTTCGGCAAGCACCTGACCAGCCACCCGGACGCGCGCGACCTGCCGATCGATCGCACGACCCGCCTCGCGCTCGCGCCCGACGCGGAGGGCGTCGAGGTCGTGCTCGATCTCGACGCGGACCTGCCGGTGCCGGCGCCCGACGCGACGATCGCCGTCTGCCTGCCGTTCGCCGCGCCGCTCGCCGACCTCCGCTGGGACGACGACCGCAAGCGCGGCCGCTTCTTCGGCGTGCGCCCGCGCGACCCGGCGGCGTCGCTCGCCGCCGTCGAGGACGTGGTCGCCCAGGCGATGGCCGCCCGCGCGCAGGTCGTGATCTTCCCCGAGCTGGCGGTCGACACCGACGGCCTGGCCGCGGTCGCCGGCGCCGCCGCGATCGTCGAGCCGCCGCCGCTGGTCGTCGCCGGCTCGCGCCACACCGACGACGGCGGCGCGCCGCGCAACATCGCCACCGTGCTCGCCGGCGACCGCCGCTTCGAGCACGGCAAGTGGAACCCGTTCGTCGCGGGCGAGCTGATCGAGGGCATCGTCAGCACGCCGGCGCAGGTGATCGTGCGCGGCACCGTCGACGCCGCCGGCCGCTTCGTCTGGTCGCTCGCGGTGCTGGTGTGCAAGGACTTCCTGTCGCTCGGCGCGCACCAGGCGCTGACCGCGGTGCGGCCGAGCCTGATCCTCGTCCCCGCGATGAGCGAGCGCACCGCCGTCTTCGAGGCCGACGCCGTCGGCCTGACCGCGGCGACCCAGGCGACCTGCATCGTCGCCAACCAGGTCGCGCCCGCGCGCGCGGGCGACCCCGAGGACCCCGCGGTCGTCATCGTCACCCGCCCGGTCCCATGGGCGCTGACCGAGATCGTCCGCCGCTCCGAGGTCTCGCCTCCCGCCTGCGTGCTGCTCCACCTGCGCCCCGAGCCGCCCTGACACTGGCGCCGTCCCTGCGCCGTTTGCGCCGCGATCGGCCGCGACGCACCGGTCGCGCGCCCGGCGCCGGCACGTCGCCGGCCCGTCGCCGGCCTCGCGCGCGCCGCCGCTGGCCTCGATCTTGAAGCACCGGCCGGCATGTCGCCGAGGCTCCTCGGGCTCGCGCTGGCAGCCCTCACCGCGTGCATCACGCCGCTCGCGCACGTGCCTCACGCCGAGTACCAGGTGCACGGCTCGTTCGCGCCCGGCTTCGAGGACGTCTGGTTCGAGTTCCGCCGCAACTTCGTCGAGCGCGGCGAGGCCGGCGCCGCGCTCGCCGTCTACTACCGCGGCGAGAAGGTCGTCGATCTGTGGGGCGGCTTCCGCGACGCGGCCCACCGGATCCCGTGGCAGCGCGACACCATGGTCGTCGTCTACTCGACGACCAAGGGCATGGCCGCGCTCGCGCTCGCGCTCGCCCACGCGCGCGGATGGCTCGACTACGACGCGCCGGTCGCGCGCTACTGGCCCGAGTTCGCGGCGCGCGGCAAGCAGGGCATCACCGTCCGCCAGTTGCTCGCCCACCAGGCGGGCCTCGTCGTCCTCGACGATCCGCTGTCGGTCGCCCGCATGCGCGACCTCGATGCGGTCGCCCGCGTGCTCGCCGCCCAGCGCCCCGCCTGGCGGCCCGGCACGACGCACGGCTACCACGCGTCGACGATCGGCATGTACATGAACGAGCTCCTGCGCCGCGTCGATCCGCGCCACCGCAGCCTCGGCCGCTTCTTCCACGAGGAGATCGCGGTGCCGCTCGGCCTCGACTTCTACATCGGCCTGCCCGACGACGTCCCCGACGCGCGGCTCGCCCATGTCGAGACCCTGTCGGCGCTGGGCGGGCTCGGGAACCTCGGCAAGCTGCCGTTCGGCATGGCGCGCGAGGTGCTGTGGCCGTGGTCGCTGTTCAACCGCTCGCTCGCCATCCCGCGCGGCTACGATCCGAACCGGCGGGCGTCGCTCGCGATCGAGCTGCCGTCGGGCAACGGGGTCGGCACCGCGCGGGCGCTGGCGCGGGCGTACAGCGAGCTCGCGACCGGCGGCCACACGCTCGGCCTCGACGCCGCGACGCTCGCGGCGCTGTTCGCGCCGCCGGTCGACCCGCCGGCGGGCGCGCGCGACCGCGTGATGGGCATCCCGACCTGGTTCTCGCTCGGCTTCTGGAAGCCCTCGCCCGGGCTCGACTTCGGCAGCAGCCGCCGCGCGATCGGCTCGAGCGGCGCCGGCGGCTCGTTCGCGTACGCCGATCCGGATCGCCAGCTCGGCTACGCGTACGTGATGAACCGGATGGACTACTACGTCCACGATCCGCGCGAGGTCGCGCTGCGGCGGGCGGTCGTGCGCTGCATCGACCGGCTCGAGCGCGCCGAGCGCCGACGCGGCGTCACCAGCCGCAGGTGACGCGCCGGCTCGCGCGGCGCCAGATACTGAACAGATGAACAGTCGCAAGTGCCCGAATTTGCCTCGGGAGTGGCGAACACAACCATTGCGCAACCGTTGCGAGGTGGCTAGCCTGTGGAGGTGAGGTCGTTCGAGGACCTCGCCGGCACGCGATGGATGTCACCGAGCTCGTCACCTGGTTCGCCGAGGATCCCACCGATCCTCACCGGCTGCGCTCGCTCGGCAGCTCGCTCGGCGTCGAGCTGAGCCGGCGCCGCCTCGAGCACCTGGCGGCGGTGATGCAGACGCTGGCGCGCGTCGGCCACGGCGGCGGCGCGCTGGCGGCGGCGCGCGCGTCGGCGTCGAGCCGCGAGCCGTCGTTCCAGGCCGGCTACCTGACCGCCGTCGAGGACGTCGTGCGCGCGTTCCAGGCCGAGCTCGGCGAGGAGGAGAGCGAGCGCGAGCTGGTCCACTACGCGCGCACCGAGCCGTACCGCGGCGTGCTGCTCGCGATGGGCAGCGGCGCCGAGACGTCGACGGAGATCGCGGCGGCGATGGGCAAGCACAAGTCGAGCGCGAGCCGCGCGCTGTCGGCCCTGCGCGCCGCCGGCCTGGTGGCCAGCTACTCGGCGCCCGACGGCAACGAGCGCTTGCGGCCGCACGCGCTCACGCTGCGTGGCCAGCGCGTCCTCGCCGAGCTGCGCGCGCGCCGCGATGCCGGCGCCCGCTCGCCGGTCGCCTCCGGCTCGTCCGACAAGGTCGCCGCCCGCAAGAAGACG
>DASZXE010000276.1:0-4264 GCA_035546475.1 Kofleriaceae bacterium | reverse complement strand
GGCCCGACCGCACGCCGTGAGCAGCCACGCGCGACGCCGGTCCCGCCGCTCGCGCCGATCGACGCCGCGCGACTCGATCGCGGGGCTCAGCGCCGCCGCGCCCAGGTGACGCGCGGCAGCTTGGCGAGGTCGCGCTCGGTGGCGGCGGGCGCGAACGCGCCGGTCGCGTCGAGCAGCGCGCGCACGCCGTCGCCCTGATCGTGGCCGTGCTCGAGCGCGACCAGCCCGCCGGCCGCCACCCGCGCGGGCAGCTCCGCGACGAGCCGCCGGTAGACGTCGAGGCCGTCGGCGCCGCCGTCGAGCGCCAGCCGCGGCTCGCGCTGCACCTCGCGATCGAGCCCGGCCAGCTCGCCGGTGCGGATGTACGGCGGGTTGCTGACGACCACGTCGAACACGCCCTCGCCGACCGGCGCCCACAGGTCGCCGACGACGACCGTCACGCGCTCGCCGACCTTGTTGCGCTCCGCGTTGGCCCGCGCGAGCGCCGCCGCCGCCGGCGACACGTCGGTCGCGAGCACGCTGGCGCCCGGCAGCTCCTTCGCCAGCGCGACCGCCAGCGGCCCGGCGCCGGTGCAGAGATCCAGCACGCGCCGCGCCGCCGCCCGCTCGCCGACGCGATCGAGCACCACGCTCACCACCGTCTCGGTGTCGTGGCGCGGGATCAGGACCGACGGATCGACGGCGAACGGCATCGACCAGAACTCCTGGGTGCCGACGAGGTACGCGAGCGGCTCGCCCGCCAGGCGCCGCTTGATCAGCTCGCGCGCCGCGGTCAGCTCCGCCTCCGACAGCGGCCGGTCGAAGCCGGTGTAGAGCTGCACGCGCGTGCACCCGAGCGCGTGCGCGAGCAGCACCTGCGCCTCGAGCCGCGCCGCGCCCACGCCCTCGCCCGCGAACTTCTTCGTCGTCCAGTCGAGGACCGCCGCGGTGGTCCACGTCGTCACGGCGCGCCGCCCGCCGGCCCCGGCGCCGCCGCCGTCACCCGCGCCGCCCGCTGGCGCCCGACCTCGTACAGCGCGATGCCCGCCGCCACCGACACGTTGAGCGAGCCGACGCCCTCCCCCGCCATCGGGATCAGCGCGTGCAGGTCGCAGGTGCGCGCGACCAGCGGGCGCACGCCGGTGCCCTCGGCGCCGACGACCAGCGCCAGCGGCCCGGTCAGGTCGAGCTGCGCCATCGGCCGCGCGCCCGGCTCCGCCGCCACCGCGCACAGCCACAGCCCCGCCGCCTTCAGCTCCTCGAGCGCGCGCACCAGGTTGCCGACCTGCGCGATCGCGACCAGCTCGGTCGCGCCCGCCGACGCCTTGGTCACCGCCGCCGTCACCGCCGCCGCGCGGTGCTCGGGGATGACGACGCCGTGCGCGCCGAGCACGTACGCGGAGCGGATGATCGCGCCCAGGTTGTGCGGGTCCTGGACGCCGTCGAGGACGACGACCAGCGGCGGCGCGTCGCCGGCCGCCGCGAGGATCTCGCCGACGTCCGCGTAGCGGAGCGCGCCGGTCAGGGCGATCACGCCCTGGTGCCGGGCGTCCGGCTCCGCGATAGCGTCGAGCTCGCGCGGGCTGCGCAGCTCGACGGTCACGCCGGCGGCGCGGGCCGCGGTCACCAGCTCGGCGACCGGATCCTTGCCGCGCGCCTGGGCCCGGTCGGCGGCGACGTACAGGTGCGCGATCGGCCGGCCCAGCCGCACCAGCTCGCGCACCGGACCGACCCCGTAGACGTGCCGCCGTCCCGCGGGCGCGCCCGGCTTCACGCGACCTCGGCGGCGATCGCGCGGGCCATCGCGCCGGGGTCGTCGGCGTCGCGGATCGGCCGGCCGACGACGACCAGGTCGGCGCCCGCCCGCCGCGCCGCCGCCGGGCACGCGATCCGCTTCTGGTCGCCGGCCTCGGCGCCCGACGGACGCACGCCCGGCGTGACGAACAGGAACGACGCCGGCACCGCCTCGCGCACCGCCGCCGCCTCCCGCGGCGACGCGACGACGCCGTGGCAGCCGGCCGCCGCCGCCAGCCGCGCGCGGCGCAGCACCAGCTCCGCGACCGGCCCGACGTCGCCGATCTCGGCCAGGTCCGCGTCGTCGAGCGAGGTCAGGACCGTCACCGCCAGCACCCGCGCCGGCCCGGCCGCGCGCACCGCCGCTTGCAGCATCGAGCGCGCGCCGGCCGCGTGCACGGTCACCAGCTCGGCGCCGAGCGCCGCGGCGCGCGCCATCGCCCGCGCGACCGTCTCCGGGATGTCGTGCAGCTTGAGGTCGAGCATCACGCGGCGCCCGGCCGCGCGCATCGCCCCGACCACCGCCGGCCCCTCGGCGACGAACAGCTCGAGGCCGATCTTGACCCAGCTCGCGCCGTCGCCGATGCGGGCCGCGAGCGCGCTCGCCGCCGCCGCATCGGGCACGTCGAGCGCCGCGATCACGCGGTTCCCTGGGTCGAACGCGCTCATCCGCGCGGTTGTACGGCCCCCCGGCGGGGTGGTCAACCGCCCGGGATCACACCCGCCGCTTGCGCTGGCCGCGCCTCGCCGATCGGCGTCCCTGCGACGCCGGCACGGTCTGGTCGATCAGGTCGAACAGCCGCCACGCGAGATACGGGGGGATGCTGAGGAGCGTGTAGCTCACCTCGTCGGACTGGGTCGTCTTGACCGTCAACCCCGCGACCGAGGGCGGGTTGTCGTCGACCCTCGCGGCGAGCGCGAGCTGCTTGTCGAACATGAACTGGTGCAGGCTCTTCATGGCGCCTGCGGCACCCGCCTTGAGCTCGAGCGGCACGATCCGCGCGCCGGCCTGCACGACATAGTCGACCTCGCCCGGGCGCCCACCCTCACGTTGCCAGTAGAACAACGCGGGGCCGTCCCCGGTCGTCTCGCCGGCGCAGCGCAGCGCCTGTCCCACCAGTTGCTCGACGAGCTGGCCGCGCACCGGCGGCGCGAGCTCCGCGATCGTCGGAAACCGCGCGGCAGCGGGTGTGCCGACAACGTGTTATTTCTACGAGTCGTCCAGCGAAACAACGCGTTGTTCAAGCAGGTCGTTCGGATAAACAACGCGTATTTTCCGAGGCGAGATGGCGGAACAACTTGTTGCGCTGCGCGAGCGTGGCGGGCGCCGTCAGCGGAGGGCGCGGACGGTGACGGTGTCGCCGGTGACGTCGATGGTGTAGAGGACGCCGGGGTCGCTGCGGCGGTGGTCGGCGTCGAAGCTGACGCGGCCGGTGACGCCGGCGACCTGCGCGGTCGCCAGCCGGCGCGCGAGGTCCGCCCGCGTGCGCGCGCCGTCGGCGACCAGCGCCGCGCACAGCCGGAGCGCGTCGTAGGCGTACGCCTCGATCGCGGTCGGCGTCTTGCCGGTCTCCTCCGTGAAGCGGCGCTCGAGCTCGGCGCCCGCGTCGTCGACCGCGCCCGGGAAGTAGCCCGGCGCCAGCAGCGCCCCCGCGCTGTAGCGGCCGGCCTCGCGGACGTAGTGGTCGTCGGCGCCCTCGACCGTCGACAGGAGCACGATCGGCCGGCCGCCGGTGACCTTCTTCGTCCCGACCGGCCGCGCGACGAACCCGGCCGCCGCCAGCGCCGGCGCCACCAGCGCGACCTCGTCGGCCTGGTCCGGCACGAACACCGCCTGCCACGAGCCGCCGAGCTTCTTCACGTAGCCCGCGAACGACTTCGCCTCCGCCGGGTACTCCTCCTCGTCGACGATCGTGCCGCCCTGCGCGCGCACCGCGTCGGCGAACGCCTTGCCGACCGCCGCGCCGTAGCCGCTCTTCGGCCGCAGGATCGCGAAGCGGGTGAGGCCTTGCTGCGCCGCCCGCGCCGCCAGCGCGCGCGCCCGCGCCTCCGCCGAGTGCATGACGTGGAAGACGTAGGTGCCACCGGCCGGCCGCTCGTCGGCGCGCGCGGCGAACGACAGGAGCGGGACGCCCCGGCTCGCCGCCTCGGCGGCCGCCGCGTCGACCGACGCCGCGTCGGTCGGCCCGAGGATCGCCAGCACGCCGTCGTCGACGAGCCGGTCGACCGCGTCCCGGGTCGCCGCGCCCTCGGCGTCCTCGATCCGCACCCGCAGCGCCTCGGCGCCGAGCGAGCCGGCGGCCACGGTCAGGCCGCGCACGATCTCCTCGATCAGCCGGGCCTGCTTGCTGGTCTGCGGCAGGACGGCGCCGAGCCGCCCGGCGTCGCCCGGCCCGCTCGGGGCCGCCAGCGGATCGTCGCCGACCTCGAGGCCGAGCTTCTCGCGCACCGGCGTGGCGCGGTCGCGCGCCGCCTTCGCGCCGTCGACCGC
>DASZXE010000275.1:0-5351 GCA_035546475.1 Kofleriaceae bacterium | reverse complement strand
GGCGGATCACGTGCCGCCGGCCGGCGGCGTCGTCGCGGCGGGCTTCGTCCCCGCCGGCGTCGTCGCGGCGGGCTTCGTCCCCGCCGGCGTCGTCGCGGCGGGCTTGGTCCCCGCCGGCGTCGTGGCGGCGCCGCTGCCGCTGCCGGCGCCCGGCGCCGCGCCCGGCCCGGTGGTCGTCGTCGAGCCCGCCGGCGCGGTCCCGCTCGGGATCACCCCCTCCGCCGGCCCGCGCCCCGGCTCCGGCGCGACGAACTTCGGCCGCATCCCCGGCACCTCCTCCTTGCGATCGACCTTGTTGTCGAAGTCGTCGTCGTAGAGGATCGCGATCAGCGTGCCGTCCTTGTACTGCTCCCAGTAGTCGGGCTGGCCGTCGCCGTTGCGATCGCGCCGCACCGAGTTGAGCTCGCCGAAGCGGTCGTAGACCTCCTTGATGTCGTACTGACCGTCGAAGTCGCTGTCGCGCTCGACCTCGACCTTCTTGCCGGTCTTGGGGTCGTAGACCGTCGACATGTCGAACTTGCCGTCGTAGTCGAAGTCGGCCTTCTCGAACGCCTCGGTCCCCTTCGGCGTGTAGCCGACGACCCAGTCCTTGCGGCCGTCGTGGTCGAAGTCGACCTGCTTGCAGGTCAGCACCTCGAGCACCGTCCCCGAGCTGTCGTCGCGCTTGTACATCTTCCAGACGTCGGGCCGCGAGTCGTGGTTGAGGTCGTAGCTGACGACGTTCTTGCCGGCGGTGTCGCACAGGGTCGGGTCGACCTTGGCGACCTCGTCCGACGCGGTGTTCGACGGTGTCGTCGGCGCCGGCTTGCTCTTGCAGCCGGCCGCGCCGGCGAGGGCCACGGCCGGCGCGAGCGCCAGCACGAGGCGGCGGGGCACGCGATCGCGAACGGCCTGGCGTCTCTTCATCACCGAAAGCCTAACGGTCGCCCGTGAACGGCGCAAGCCGGCCGCCCGGACCCCCTGGTTGACCGCACACCCGACGCCACGTATGGTGCGCGCCATCACGGCGTCGTCCGGCGCGTGTGAGCTTCGCCGCCGAACGCCATGCCCTTCCCTCCCGCGCGCATCCGCAACTTCTCGATCATCGCCCACATCGATCACGGCAAGACGACCCTGGCCGATCGGATCCTGGAGGAGTGCGGCGCGCTGACCGAGCGCGAGCGCGAGAACCAGTTCCTCGACAACATGGACCTGGAGCGCGAGCGCGGCATCACGATCAAGGCGCAGTCGGTCCGCCTCCGCTACCGGGCCGCCGACGGGCTCGACTACCAGTTCAACCTGATCGACACGCCCGGCCACGTCGACTTCCACTACGAGGTGTCGCGCAGCCTGGCCGCGTGCGAGGGCGCGCTCCTGGTCGTCGACGCCGCCCAGGGCGTCGAGGCGCAGACACTCGCCAACGTCTACGTCGCCCTCGACAACAACCTCGAGATCGTCCCGGTCCTCAACAAGATCGATCTGCCGGTCGCCCGCCCCGACGAGATCAAGGAGCAGATCGAGTCGACGATCGGCCTCGACGCCAGCCAGGCGTGCCTCGTCTCGGCGAAGACCGGCCTCGGCGTGCCGGAGATGCTGGAGGCGATCGTCCACCGCATCCCGCCGCCGGCGGGCGACCGCGAGGCGCCGCTCGAGGCGCTCATCTTCGACTCCTGGTACGACTCGTTCCGCGGCGTCGTCGTGCTGGTGCGCGTCTTCAAGGGGACGCTGCGCAAGGGCACGCGGATGCGGTTCTGGGCCACCGGCCAGGTCTACGACTGCACGATGGTCGCCGTCCGCACGCCGCACCCGCTGGAGGTCGACTCGCTCGACGCCGGCGAGGTCGGCATCGTCGCCGGCTCGATCAAGGACATCGCGCACGCGCGGGTCGGCGACACGCTCACCGACGACGATCGGCCCTGCCCCGCCCCCTTGCCCGGCTTCAAGGCGGTGCAGCCGATGGTGTTCGCCGGCATGTACCCGGTCGACGCCGCCGACTACCAGGACCTGAAGGACGCGCTCGGCAAGCTGGTGCTGAACGACGCGGCGGTGACCTACGAGCCGGAGTCGAGCTCCGCGCTCGGCTTCGGCTTCCGCTGCGGCTTCCTCGGCCTGCTCCACATGGAGATCATCCAGGAGCGGCTCGAGCGCGAGTTCGACCTCGACCTGATCACGACCGCGCCGAGCGTGAAGTACCGGGTCCACATGCCCGGCGGCGAGGTCGAGGTCCTCGACAACCCGGCCAAGATCCCCGACGCCGGCAAGTTCGAGCAGATCGAGGAGCCGGTGATCAACGCCACCGTGCACCTGCCGCAGGAGTACGTCGGGCCGATCATGCAGCTCTGCGAGGAGCGGCGCGGCCGCCAGCTCGGCCTCCACTACGACGCCGGCGGCCGCGTGCGCGTGGTCTACGAGCTTCCGCTGGCGGAGGTGGTCTTCGGGTTCTACGATCGGCTGAAGACGATGAGCCGGGGCTACGCCTCCCTCGACTACGAGCCGGCCGGCTACCGCGCCGCCGAGCTGGTCCGGCTCGACGTGCTGGTCAACGGCGACCGCGTCGACGCGCTGTCGATCGTGACCCACAAGGACACCGCGTACCACCGCGGCCTCGACCTGTGCACGAAGATGAAGGAGGTGGTGCCGCGCCAGATGTACGACGTCGCCATCCAGGCGGCGATCGGCAGCCGCATCATCTCCCGCGTCACCGTCAAGGCGATGCGCAAGGACGTCACCGCCAAGTGCTACGGCGGCGACATCAGCCGCAAGAAGAAGCTGCTGGACAAGCAGAAGGAAGGCAAGAAGCGGATGAAGTCCGTCGGCTCGGTCGAGCTCCCGCAGGAAGCCTTCCTCACCATCCTCAAGGTCGACTGAGCCATGGCGACCGCGATCGCCGCCGCGAGCGGCGCCCACCGGTACGATCGGCGGGCGGCGAGGGAGGCGCGCGCGCTGGTCAAGATCGCGCAGGGGCTCCTGAACGGGCGGACGCCGCGCGGCGACGCCCAGCGCGCGCTCGACCCCGAGCTGCGGGCGGCGACCAAGGCGATGGAGACCGCGCTCGCCGCCGACGACGCGGCGGCGGTCAAGCGGCTGCTGCCCCGGCTCGACGGCATCGTCGACCGCGCCAGCGGCGATCGCCGGTCGCTCGGCCGCGAGTACACCGAGTCGATCGCGTGGGCGATCGTGATCGCCCTGCTCCTGCGCGCGTTCGTCGTCGAGGCGTTCAAGATCCCGTCGGCGTCGATGATCCCGACCATGCAGATCGGCGACTTCATCTTCGTCAACAAGCTCGTCTACGGCGTGCGGGTGCCGTACACGCGGACGAAGCTGTTCGACGTGCGCGGCCCGCGGCGCGGCGAGGTCGTCGTCTTCATGAACCCGTGCACGCCCGAGCGCGACTTCATCAAGCGCGTCGTCGCGGTCGCCGGCGACACGATCGAGGTGCGCTGCAGCGTCGTCTGGGTCAACGGCAAGGCGGTGCCGTCGCAGTACGTCGACAAGCCGTGCGAGTACTGGGACCAGGACGAGGGCACCGGCGAGTGGTCGAAGATCACCGGCTGCAGCCACTACGTCGACACGCTCGGCGGCTACACGTTCAGCACGTTCCACACCGAGGACCGGCCGATCGGTCCACCGCACCCCGACTCGCAGCACGACTTCCCGCGGCTGAAGGACGACGTCGGACGGCTGCTCGAGCGCGGGTCGACGTTCGCGTGCGCGCCGTCGCCCGACCGGCGCGGCCCCCAGGAGAAGGCGCGCGCGCAGGGCCGGCTCGAGTCGTCGTTGCCGGCGGGCGCGCCGCCGCCGACCGATCCGTGCGCCCCGCAGCTCCACTTCGTGGTGCCGCCCGGCCACTTCTTCGCGATGGGCGACAACCGGTGGAACTCCAACGACTCGCGGTCGTGGGGCCCGGTGCCGTTCGAGAACCTGAAGGGCAAGGCGATGTTCATCTGGCTGTCGAAGGGGCCGGACGCGTCGTGGGTGCCGCCGTTCGGGCTGCGGTGGTGGCGCATGGGCAACTTCGTCCACGATTAGGTGTCTCGGGGCCGGCTCGCGCGCTTTCGCGCGCTCGGCCGCTCGGTCGTGGGGATGCCCCGGTCCTCGCTTCGCTCGAGTCCCCACTCCCCTCGCGGCTGGCCCCTCGGTCAGGTCCGGATCATCCCGAGGCTTGACGGGCCGGGGCGCATCCGGGACCCTCGTGGAGGGTGCGTCCTGCGTCGAGCCCGAAGGCCAGCCTCGGCCGTTATCAGCTCATTCGCCACCTGGCGTCGGGCGGGATGGCGGACGTCGTGCTCGCGCGCGTCGCCGGCATCGAGGGGTTCGAGCGCCACGTCGTGGTCAAGCGCATCCGCGACGAGCAGGCGGCGGATCCGCGCTTCGTCCAGATGTTCCTCGACGAGGCGCGGCTGGCGGCGTCGCTCCACCACCACAACATCGTGCAGGTGCACGAGCTCGGCCTCGAGGACGGCGACTACTTCTTCGCGATGGAGTATGTGCACGGCGAGGATCTGCGGAAGGTGCTCGGCCACCTCGCCGACACCGACGGGCGGATGCCGGTCGATCACTGCGTGACCATCCTGCTCAACGCGGCGGCGGCGCTGCACCACGCGCACGAGCTGCGCGGCGCCGACCGCAAGCCGCTCGGCATCGTCCACTGCGACGTGTCGCCGGCGAACATCCTCATCGGCCTCGACGGCGACGTGAAGGTGATCGACTTCGGCATCGCGACGGTGGCGCAGACGAGCCAGACGTCGGTCGACCTGCTCAAGGGCAAGGCGGCGTACATGTCGCCCGAGCAGTGCCTCGGCGGGCCGATCGATCGGCGCAGCGACGTCTTCTGCCTCGGCATCGTCCTCTACGAGCTGGTGACGGTGCGCCGGCTCTTCAAGGGCGCGAACGACTTCGTCACGATGACGCAGATCACGCAGGGGACGATCCCGCCGCCGTCGGAGCTCCGGCCCGACATCCCGCCGGAGCTGGAGGCGATCGTGCTGCGGGCGCTCGAGCGCGAGCCGGCGGACCGGTTCCAGACCGCGGACGAGCTGCGGTCGGCGCTCGAGCGGTACGCGGCGCGGGCGAAGCTGCAGACGTCGGCGACGGCGCTCGCCGACTACATGCGCGGGCTGTTCGGCGACCGCGTGATGCCGTGGCTCGTCGAGGAGGACGAGCCGGACATCTCGATCGACTTCGACGGCGACGCGAGCGGCGTCGTGCAGGCGCCGGGCCGGGCGGAGCAGCAGGAGGCGCCCGGGTCGCTGCTCGCGCGGGCGCGGGCGAGGGTCGATCCGCCGGTGGCGGCGGTGGCGGCGGTGGCGGCGGCGGCGGCGGCGGCGGCGGTGGCGCCGACGGTGCGGGTGGTCGGCTCGGAGCCGGCGATC
>DASZXE010000274.1:0-4100 GCA_035546475.1 Kofleriaceae bacterium | reverse complement strand
CGGTCGACGCCCGCACGCCGATCGACGCCGCGCCGCCGCCGCCACCGGTCGACGCCGGCACCAGCGAGCCGCCGCCGACCCCGGCGAGCGGCAACCTCGTCGTCGACCTCCAGCCGCACGGCGCGCGCGTCTTCCTCGACGGCAAGGAGGTCGGCAAGTCGCCGGTCACCGTGCCGGCGACCGCGGGCCGCCGCGACCTCGCCGCGATCATGCCCGGCTATCGCCTCTACACCGCGACGATCGACGGCCGCGGCAAGCACACCGCGACGCTCGGCGAGGCGCCGAGCTGGGGCGGCGCCGGCGGCATCAAGGTCCGCTGCACGACCAAGCGCCGCTACTACGTCCTCGTCGACGGCAAGGACACCGGCCAGCTCTGCCCGACCGAGCGCATCGGCCTCAAGGTCGGCAACCACACGGTCGAGATCTACGACCCGATCACGCGCACGCGGAAGACGTTCCCCGCCGACGTCACCGACACCGGCCACTCGCTCAAGGTCGACGTCGAGTAGCGTCCGTCGGGGCCGCCGGCGCGGCGAACCGCCTACTCGAGGTCGTCGTCCTCGAGCTTGGCGCCGCGGGGATCGAGGCCGTACTTGCGGATGAGCTCGCGCAGGTGCTTGCGATCGATCTGCGCCTCGCGCGCGGCGGCGGACAGGTTCATCTTGTGCCGCCGCATCAGGTCCTCGATGTACTCGCGCTCGAACATCTCGACGAGCTGGCCCTTGGCCTCCTTGAACGGGAGGTCGGTGCGGATGCCGAGCGCGGGCGAGCCGCCGTCCTGGGTCAGCGCGTCGTCGACGCTGATCGTCGTGCCCTGCGCGAGCAGGCACGCCCGCTCGATCGCGTTGCGCAGCTCGCGCACGTTGCCCGGCCACGAGTGGCGGATGAGCTTGTTCATGTCGTCGTGGGTGACGCCGAGCTGCGGCCCGAACGACTGCACGAAGTGGTTCACCAGCAGCGGGATGTCGGCGCCGCGCTCGCGCAACGGCGGCACGCTCACGCGGATCACCGCGAGCCGGTAGTAGAGGTCCTCGCGGAACGCCTTCTTCGCGACCTCGGCGCGCAGATCGCGGTTCGTCGCCGCGACGACGCGCACGTCGATCTTCTCGTACGTGTTCGACCCGACCTTGCGCACCGCGCGCTTGTCGAGCACGCGCAGCAGCGAGGGCTGGAGGTCGAGCTCCATCTCGCCGATCTCGTCGAGGAAGATGGTGCCGCCGTGCGCCTCGGCGAACGCGCCCTTGCGATCGCCGACCGCGCCGGTGAACGACCCCTTGACGTGGCCGAACAGCATCGACTCGATCAGCTCGCGCGGCACCGACCCGCAGTCGAAGACCACGAACGGCCCGTCGCGGCGCGGCGAGTGGTTGTGGATCTCCTCGGCGATGAGCTCCTTGCCGGTGCCGGTCTCGCCCTCGATGAGCACCGTCGCGTTGGTCGCCGCGACGTCGGCCAGCAGCTTGAAGAGCTGCCGCATCTTGGTGTCGGCGCCGACGATCGAGCCGAACGCCGCCTCCGGCGACGGCTCCGGCTCGACGATCTCCTCGTCGGGGAGGAACTTGACGACGGTGCGGCCGAGCTTGACCTCGGCGCCGAAGCCGATCGCGATCTTCTCGAAGCGCGAGCCGCCGAAGAAGGTGCCGTTGGTCGAGCCCTGGTCGACCATGAGCACCTCGTCGCCGACGAGCTCGGCCATCAGGTGCTTGCGCGAGACGGTCTTGTCGGAGAGCACCAGCTCGCACGTCGGCGCGCTGCCGAAGTAGACCGGCCGCGCGCCGTCGAGGCGCACCGACTCGCCGCGGTCGGGCCCCTTGATGACCAGGAAGATGCCGCCGCGATTCTGCCGGGAGAACGACGGCGCGTCGTCGAGCAGAGCGGTGACGTTGGAGCGATCCTTGGTCATGTCGACGGGGTCAACGGATGGTACCCGCCGTGTCATGGTGCTGTAAACACGCCCGACGCCGCTACGGACCCGCGATCGTGAACGCGAACGTGGGCGTGGGCGCGGGCGTGCGCGCGGGCGTTGGCCTGGGCGTGGAGTCGACGGCGTGCTGGACCTCGACCCCGGCCTCGCCGGCCGACGACCCGGTTGGCGCTCACGTCCACCGCCCCGTCGAGGTTCACGACCCGGTCGACGACGACGTCGACGTCACGGCGGCGGCGCGGAGTCCAGCCCCGCGTCGGCGGGCGCCGCGGAGGGCGCGCTCGGGGCGATGTCGGGACCGGACATGCCGATGACCGCGGCGGCGATGCCCGCGGCGGCGAGCACGGCGAGCGCGACTCCGCCCGACACGAGCCACCGGCGGCGGCGCAGGCGCGCGTCGACGAAGGCGGGCGGCGCGGGCAGCGCGACCGGCTCCATCGCACGCGCCGGCGGAGGCATCGGCGTCATCGACGGCGGCCCCATCGACGGCGGCCCCATCGACGGCGGGGCGAGCGGCGGTGCGGTCGGCCTCGGCGGCGCCGGCTTCGGCAGCGGCGGCGGCGTCGCCATCGCGCCGCGCGGATCGATCGGTTCGCTCGGCGTGCGCGCGCCCGGCAGCCGGCTCCCGGAGTCGCCGCTGTCGGTCCCCTCGTCGGCGCCGTCGCCCCAGTCGACCAGCGGCCGGTGTCCGCGCTGCTCGAGGTCGGCGAGGTTGATCATCGAGGTCAGCTCGATGCCCTGCAGGCGGCCGATGCCGAGGCTCGACGACGCCCGCGCGCCCCGCGGCGCGCCGCCGCTCATCGCCAGCCCGGCCGCGTCGCCGTCCTTCGCCTCCGCCGCCGCCGACCCTCGCATCGCGCTCGGCGCGTACGGATCGTCCTCGTCGTCGTCGCCGGCCAGCTCGTCGGCGTCGACCTGCTGCGTCCCCTCGCCGTCGGCCGCGTAGTCGTACACCTCGGTGCCACCGCCGCCGGCGATGCCGGTGCCGCGCCCGGCCGCGCCCTCCTCGGTCTCGCGCCACTCCTCGGGCGCGCCGCAGATCTGCCGCAGGTGCGCGGCCAGCTCCGGCGCCGACATCATCAGGCCGTTGCGGTGCGCGCAGCGCAAGAGGGCGTCCTGCATCGCGCCCGCGCTCTGGTAGCGATCGGCCGGCGACACCGCGAGCGCCTTCGACATGATCTTGTCGAGCTCGTGCGGCAGGCCCGCCACCTTCTGCGACAGCAGCGGGATCGGCTGGCTGTAGATCTGCTCGGGCGTCGTCGTCAGCCCGGCGACGACGAACAGCCGCTCGCCGGTGATGAGCTCGTGCAGGCAGACCGCGAGCGAGTACAGGTCGCTGCGGTGATCGAGCTCCTCGCTGCGCGCCTGCTCGGGCGACATGTACCCGACCTTGCCCTTCACCTTGTAGAAGATGGAGGTGTGGGTCGACGCCTTGGCGATGCCGAAGTCGGTGAGCTTCACCTCGCCGTTGCGCGAGACGAGGATGTTCGACGGCGACACGTCGCGGTGGATGAGGCGCAGCGGCCGCCCGTCGAGGCCCTGCTTGGCGTGCGCATAGGCGAGCGCGCCCAGGACCTCGCGCGCGATGTAGATCGCGGCCGCCGGCGCGAGGCGCTTCTTGCGCCGCTTGATCCGCTTGCCCAGCGTGCGCAGGTCCGCGCCGGGCAGGTACTCCATCACGATGAAGTACTCGTCGCCGGCGGTGACGAGGTCGATCGTGTGGATGATGTTCGCGTGATCGAGCGTCGCCGACAGCCGCGCCTCGCGCAGGAAGAGGTCGATGAACTCCGGCTGCCGCGTGTACTCCGGCAGGAGCTGCTTCAGCACGACCTCCTTGGCGAAGCCGCCGGCGCCGAGCTTCTGCCCGCGGTAGATGGCGCCCATGCCGCCCTCGGCGAGGTACTCCGACACCACGTAGCGCTCGATCGGCGCGCTCTCGGGTGACGGCGACATGCGCCCCCACTGTAACCCCGGAGGCGGCGGCCCGCTGCGCTACGATGGGCGGGTGAGCGCGCGCTATCCGCTGTCGGAGCTGGCGAGGCTGCGCGGCACGCGCGCGCAGGCGGCGGCGCTCGAGCTCGGCGACGCGCTGGCGGCGGAGGCGAAGGCGCAGGCCGCGCTCGACGCATCCCTCGCGCGTCACGCGCAGGCGCGCGCGGCGGCGCGCGCGGTGACG
>DASZXE010000273.1:0-7670 GCA_035546475.1 Kofleriaceae bacterium | reverse complement strand
TATCGCCGCGGCCTCGACGCGCTCAAGAGCCACGAGTACGACGCCGCGATCACCGCCCTGCGCGAGGTCGTCGCCAGCTACCCGCAGCACGAGCTCGCCGACAACGCGCAGTACTGGCTCGGCGAGGCCTACTACGATCAGAAGGACTACGGCCGCGCGCTCGCCGAGTTCCGCGCCACGGTCACCGTCTTCCCGCGCGGCAACAAGGTGCCCGACGCGCTGCTCAAGGTCGGCTTCGCGTACCTGGCCCTCGGCGACAGCGCGAAGGCCAAGGCCGCGCTCGGCCAGGTCGTCACGCTCTACCCCGGAACCGCACCGGCCACCCTCGCGGCCGCCCGCCTGGAGACGCTGCCGTGATCGCACTCCGCATCAACCTCGCCGTCGGCGGCCTCACGCTCGCGCTCGGCGCCGGCTCGCTCCTCGCGCAGCCCGCGCAGACGATGCCGCTGCCGACCGACCAGCTCCCCGCGCAGCCGCCGGCCCAGGCCACCGGCGTCAGCAACACGCCCGGCGGCGCGCCGTCGGCGATCTACGTCCCGCTCCAGCAGCCCGCGCCGCCGACCGGCTCCTACCACTACGACGATCTCGTCAACCCGCCCGACGAGGAGCCGGTGGTCATCCACACCGGCCCGACGCCCGAGCTGCACGTCGTCCGCCGCGGCGACACGCTGTGGGACATCTGCTGGTACTACTTCAGCGATCCGTGGCAGTGGCCGAAGATCTGGTCCTACAACGGGCAGATCACGAACCCGCACTGGATCTACCCGGGCGACCTCGTGCGGCTGCTTCCGCGCGGCACGTTCGTGCCGCCGGCGCCGGTCACGAGCCTCGAGCCCGACGCGACGCCGACCACCACCGGGCCGGTCCCGGTGCCGCCCAGCGACGGCAGCGAGCTGCGCATCCGCCAGCTCGCGTTCCTCGATCAGGACGCGCTCGACGCGTCGATGGTCATCAACGGCGCCGTCGAGGACAAGACGCTGCTCGCCACGGGTGACGACGTGTACGTCAGCTACCCGGCCTCGCACGTGCCGCAGGTCGGCAGCCACTTCTCGATCTACGCCGAGGACACCCCGGTCATCCACGGGAAGGCCAAGATCGGATCGTACGTGCGCGTGCTCGGCGAGCTCGAGATCACGAGCGTCAAGCTCGACAAGCACGCGCAGGCGCGCATCGTGGCGTCGACCGGCGAGATCGAGCGCGGCGCGCGGGTCGGCCCGCTCCAGCGCCTCTACAAGGCGGTGCCGCCGGTCGCCAACACGGTCGATCTGCAGCGCACCATCGTCGCGCGCCTGACCCACACGGAGATCATCGGGAACGGCGAGGTCGTCTTCATCGACGCCGGCGAGGCGGATGGCGTGGTCCCGGGCAACCGGATGTACGTCGTCCGCCGCGGCGACGCGCTGCCGGGCACCGACCCGACGGCGATGATCGGCCAGGACGACCGCGACTTCCCCGCGCGGGCGCTCGGCCGCGTCCTCCTGATCGATGTCGGCAAGCACCTCTCGGTCGGCCTGGTCGACGAGGCGACGCAGGAGATGGGGGTCGGCGACCTCGTCATCATGCGCAGGGAAGCGGCCCCCGGCGACCCGGACTCACCGCCGGCTCCCTGACGCGGGGCCGCCGGTGCGCGAGCCGCGCCGCGCCCGGTTTCGGCGAGGCCGAGGCCCGCTCGCAACCAGGTTCAGCCGCCTGCGGCCGCCGCCGAGGGATCCCGCGCGGGCGCGCGACCCGCTCGCAACCTGTTGAATTCCAAGCATCGCGGCCGAGGACCCTTGACGCCAGGCGGCCTGGTGGCTAAAGGGTGTCCCCTCGTATGCCCGGTCCGGCCGTCCAGCTCAGCCCGTTCGACGCGGCGTTTCCGCGCCGGCTGCGGGACCTCGCGCGGCCGCCGATCCTCCGGATCCGCGGGGCGATGGTCGAGCCTGCCCGCTCGATCGCCATCGTCGGCTCGCGGGCCGCGACCGCGGTGGCGTGCGGCACCGCCCAGGCCCTGGCCACCCACGCCGCGCGGCACGGCGTGCAGGTGGTGTCGGGCGGCGCGATCGGCATCGATGCCGCGGCGCATCGCGGCGCGCTGGCCGGGGGCGGTCACACTGTGGTGGTGCTCGGCACCGGCCTCGACATCATCTATCCGGATCGCCACCGCGGCCTGTTCGCCGCGGTCGAGGCGGCCGGCGGCGCGCTGGTGACCGCGTACCCCGACGGCACGCCGCCGCGGCCCGGGCACTTCGTCCAGCGCAACGAGCTGATCGCCGCGCTGGC
Source organism: Kofleriaceae bacterium (assembly GCA_035546475.1). GTDB lineage: Bacteria > Myxococcota_A > Polyangia > Haliangiales > Haliangiaceae > UBA2376. The sequence continues at coordinate 5,408 of DASZXE010000273.1, read as the reverse complement.
CGACGTCGTGATCGTCGTCAGCGCGAGCGCCGGCTCGGGAGCGCTGCACACGGCGCGGGCCGCCTGCCGGCTCGGCCGCGCGCTCGCCGCGACGCCGGGCACCGCCGGCACCCGCATGCTGGTCGCCGCCGGTGCCTCGCCGGTGTCGACGCCCGACGAGCTCGACGTCGTGCTGGCCGGCGGCCGCCTGCGGCCTTCGCGCCCGGCGCCGTCGGACGACGGCCGGCGCGTGCTCGACGCGATCGCCGGCGCGACCCGCCCGCAGACGATCGACGACCTCGCCGAGGCCGGCCTCGGCCTGCCGGTCGGCCTGCTCGCCGCGCTCCTGTCCGAGCTCGAGTCCGACGGCTGGATCATCCCCATCCCGGGGGGCGCCTACGTGGGCGCGCCCTGACCGCGTGCACCGCCCGAATCGACAGAGGAACCCGTGGCCCTGAATCCCACCAGCACCGACGACACCGCGCGCCGCAAGAAGCCGGCGCCGCCGCCCGCGGCCTCGACCGCGGCCGCGGCGAAGGACGCGCACGGCGAGCGGCCGGGGGCGAAGGGCAAGGGCGCGCCGAAGGCGGAGGCCCGCGACGCCGGCGCCGAGAAGGCCGACGCCAAGGTCGAGCCGAAGGCGGGCGCCAAGGCGAAGGCGAAGCCGGCGGCGAAGGCGAAGGCGAAGGCGGTGAAGACCAAGGCCAACGGCAAGGCGAACGGCAAGGCGAACGGCAAGGTCGCCGCCCGGGCCCCGGCGGTCGCCGCGAAGGCGAAGGGCAAGGACAAGGCCGACCAGGGCGCGAAGTCCGCCCGGGGCGGCAAGGCCGGCAAGGGCAAGGCCGCCCGCGACGCCCGCCACCAGGACGACGAGCTCGACGCCGACGCCGAGCTCGAGGCGCCCGCCAGGCCGCGCAAGGTGAAGCCCGGCTCGGCGCTGGTCGTCGTCGAGTCGCCCGCCAAGGCGCGCACGATCGGCAAGTACCTCGGCGCCGGCTACACGGTGAAGGCGTCGGTCGGCCACGTCCGCGACCTGCCGAAGAGCAAGATCGGCGTCGACCTCGAGAGCAAGGCCAAGGACAAGAAGTTCGAGCCGACCTACGAGGTCATCGACGGCAAGAAGAAGGTCGTCGCCGAGATCCGCAAGGCCGCGCGCGAGGTCGAGAAGGTCTACCTGGCGTCCGACCCCGATCGCGAGGGCGAGGCGATCGCCTGGCACATCCAGGAGGAGATCGCGGGGGTCAACTCCAACATCAAGCGGATCCTCATCAACGAGATCACGAAGAAGGGCGTCGCCCAGGCGCTCGCGGCGCCGCGCGACGTCGACATGGACAAGACGTACGCGCAGCAGGCGCGCCGCATCCTCGACCGGCTGGTCGGCTACGAGATCAGCCCGATCCTGTGGAACAAGGTGCAGCGCGGGCTGTCGGCCGGCCGCGTGCAGTCGGTCGCGGTGCGGCTGGTCTGCGAGCGCGAGGACGCGATCCGCGCGTTCGTCCCCGAGGAGTACTGGACCGTCGAGGCCGACTGCGAGGGGCCGCAGCCGCCGCCGTTCACCGCGCGCGTCGCGAAGTGGAAGGGCGACAAGGCCGCGCCGAAGACGCAGGCGGAGGCCGACGAGATCGCCGGCGAGCTGCGCGCCGGCGACGCGGTGGTGGCGTCCGTCGAGAAGAAGGAGCGCCGCAAGCGCCCGCAGGCGCCGTTCATCACGTCGCGCCTGCAGCAGGACGCGGCGCGCAAGCTGCGCTACAGCGCGAAGCGCACGATGGCGCTCGCCCAGCGGCTGTACGAGGGCGTCGAGCTGGGCGCCGAGGGCCCGACCGGCCTCATCACGTACATGCGTACCGACTCGACGCGCATCAGCGACGACGCGACCGCGGCGGTGCGCGCGCACATCGAGCAGACCTACGGCGCCGAGTACCTGCCGGAGGCGCCGCCGACCTACGGCAACAAGGAGCGCGCGCAGGACGCCCACGAGGCGATCCGCCCGACGCTCATGGAGTGGACGCCCGACCGGGTGAAGGCGGCGCTCGCCGAGCACCCGGAGGGCAACGAGCTGACCCGGCTCTACACGCTCATCTGGCAGCGGTTCGTCGCGTCGCAGATGGTGCCGGCGGTCTACGACCAGACGACGATCGACCTCGACCGCGGCGCCGCCGGGCTGCGTGCGAACGGGCAGATCCTCAAGTTCGCCGGCTACACCCGCGTCTACGAGGTGTCGGAGACCGACGACGAGAAGGCGGAGGCCGCCGAGGCCGCCGACCGCCTCCTGCCGGTGCTCGAGGTCGGCGACCGCGTCCGGCTGACGGTGGTGCGGCCCGAGCAGCACTTCACCCAGCCGCCGCCGCGCTTCACCGAGGCGTCGCTGGTGAAGGAGCTCGAGGACGACGGCATCGGCCGGCCGTCGACCTACGCGTCGATCATGTCGACGATCGTCGACCGCGGCTACGTCGAGAAGAAGGAGGGCCGCTTCTTCCCGACCGAGCTCGGCATCCTGGTCAACAGCCTGCTCGTCGAGTCGTTCCCGCACATCGTGTCGGTCGACTTCACGGCGAAGATGGAGGGCGAGCTCGACCACGTCGAGGAGGGCACCGCCGACTGGCGCGCGATCCTGGGCGAGTTCTACGACCCGTTCAAGGACGACCTCGAGCACGCGCGCGTGAACATGCGCGACGTGAAGCGCGAGGAGATCGCGACCGACTTCGTCTGCGAGAAGTGCGGCAAGCCGATGGTCATCAAGTGGGGGCGCAACGGCTCGTTCCTGGCCTGCCAGGGCTACCCGGAGTGCCGCAACACGAAGGAGGTCGTGAAGAACCTCGACGGCACCTACGAGATCGTGCCGGAGCAGACGACCGACGAGATCTGCGAGACGTGCGGCGCGCCGATGACGATCAAGCGCGGCCGGTTCGGGTCGTTCCTGGCGTGCACGCGCTACCCGGAGTGCAAGACGACCAAGCCGATCTCGCTGGGCGTGAAGTGCCCGCGCGAGGGCTGCGGCGGGTTCCTCGCCGAGAAGCGGTCGCGGCGCGGCAAGCCGTTCTACGGCTGCTCGAACTGGAAGAAGAAGGAGTGCGACTTCGTCTCGTGGGACAAGCCGATCCCGCAGCCGTGCCCGGCGTGCCAGGCGAAGTTCGTCGTGAAGAAGGAGAACAAGCGCGGCGTCATGCTGCGCTGCATGACGTGCGACTGGCGCTCGGGCGCCGAGTCCGACGACGACGGCGAGCTGACGGGCGGCGGCACCGGCGCCGGCACCGGCACCGGCACGCCGGCGACCCCGGCGGCGGGTGCACCGCCGGCCGCGCCGACCGCGGCCTGACCCGCGGCCCTGCGCGCGGACGTGCCGGTGCGCCGGCGCGGTCGTGGCGCGCCCGCGGCGTGCGATGCTCCGCGGATGATGCGCGGAGGGCTCGGGTCGGTCCTGGCGTGGGTGTGCGTGGCGGCCGGCGGGTGCGGTGGCGACGACGGAGCGGCGTCGATCGACGCGACCGCCGACGGCGCCACCATCGACGGCGCGACCGTCGACGGGCCGGGCAGCGACGCCGCGGCCGACGCGTCGCAGGCGCACGAGGGCATGGTGCTGCCGGTCCCGGACCCGGGGTGCGCGACGCCGCCGGCGGTGCCGACCCTGCTGGCGCCGTGGTCGACGTCGACGGTGACGTCGCGGACGCCGACCCTGCGCTGGCGCGGGACCGGCGGCGGCGGCGCCCACGTCGAGGTCTGCGCCGACCGCGCGTGCACGATGATCCAGCAGCAGCTCGACACGGCCGGCACGACGAGCTCGGTCACGCTGACCTCGCCGCTCGCGCCCGGCGTCCACTTCTGGCGGGTGCGCGCCGCCGGCGGGGCGACCTTCAGCCCGGTCTGGGAGCTGTGGTCCGGCGTGGGCAGCGCGGCGACGGCGAGCGCGTCCGGCTCGACGCTCGACGTCAACGGCGACGGCTACGCCGACCTCGTCGTCGGCACCGACGGCTCGAACGGCTTGTACCTCTACCTGGGCAGCCGGACCGGCTACCCGGCCGCGCCGATCACGGTGCCGGTGCCGGCGGGCGCGTCGCGGTTCGGCGGCGCGGTGGCGAGCGCCGGCGACGTCGACGGCGATGGCTACGGCGACCTCGTCGTCGGCGCGTCGGCGTCGGGCACCGCGTACGTCCTCCTCGGCGGCGCCGGCGGGCTGTCGGCGGCGCCGATCACGCTGACCGGGCCGGTCGGCTCGCTGTTCGGCAACGCGGTCGCCGGTGCCGGCGATCTCGACGGCGACGGCTTCGCCGACGTCGCGGTCGGCACGGTGTCGGGCGAGGGGCTGTACGTCTACTTCGGCAACCCCTGCGGCCTCGGGACGACGCCGATCGCGCTGCCGCCGCCCGGGGGCACGCCGGGCAGCTTCGGCTTCGGCGTCGCCGGCGCGCTGGACGTCGACGGCGACGGCCACGGAGACCTGGCGACGACCGGCCCCGGCCACACGGTCGACCTCTACTTCGGCGGCGCCGGCGGGCTGTACGAGGCGCCGCTCGTGCTGCCGCCGCCGGCGTCGTCGATGACGCCGCAGCACCTCGACTACTTCGGCAACGTGGTCGCGCGCGCGGGCGACGTCGACGGCGACGGCTTCGACGACCTCGCGGTCGGCGCCGCGGGAGCCGGTGGCACCGACACGGTCTACCTGTTCCGCGGCGGCGCCGGCGGACCGGCGACGACGCCATCGGCCACGCTGACCCCGCCGGCCGGCAGCGCGAGCTTCGGCGCCGCGCTCGCCGGCCCCGGCGACGTCGACGGCGACGGCCACGCCGACCTCGCCGTCGGCACCTCCGGCTCGAACACCGTGTACCTGTTCCGCGGCGGCGCCGGCGGCCTGTCGACGACGCCGGTGATGCCGGCGACGAGCGGCGCGGCCGGCTCGAGCTTCGGGGCGACGCTCGCCGCCGCCGGCGACGTCGACGACGACGGCCGCGCGGACCTCGGCGTCGGCGCGCCCGCCAGCAGCACCGTCCACGTCCACGCGGGGGCGGCGGCCGGCCTGGGCGCCGCGTTCGCGACGCTCGCCGCCCCGGCGCCGGCCCGGCCGTTCTCGTTCGGCTACTCCCTCGCGTGCGTCCTCGCGCGTCCCGCCGACCACGACGGCTGACCCACCGCGATGCGCTGCCTGGAGCCGGCGACCGGCCGGATGATCCGGGCTAAGGTCGGCGCATGAGCGCGTGGCCGACGAGTGCCGATGCGGACGTCACCGTGGTCGGCGGAGGCATGGCCGGGTGCGAGGCGGCGTGGCAGCTCGCCGAGCGCGGGCTGCGGGTGGCGCTCGTCGAGCAGAAGCCGGGCGCGATGTCGCCAGCGCACCAGACGCCGCTGCTCGGCGAGCTGGTCTGCTCGAACTCGCTGCGCGCCGATGCGCCCGACACGCCCGCGGGGCTGCTCAAGCACGAGCTGCGGCGGGCCGG